>JANNEI010000209.1:0-4883 GCA_031378565.1 Burkholderiales bacterium | reverse complement strand
GGCGTTGCGGGCCGACGGCGTGCACGTGGCGGCCTACGCGCAGGCACCTGGCGCGCTGGCCGCCCTGCCTTCTTCCGACGTGTTGCTGGTGGACCCGCGCCGCATCACGCTGGGCTTGTGCCAGCACGTGCCGGCGGCGGTTCGCGTGGTCGCGGCGATCAACCCGAGCACTCTGTTCAAGAGCCGCAAGAGCGAGGCCGAGGCGGCGCACATCCGCGAGGCGATGGCGCAGGACGGCGCGGCGATGTGCGAGTTCTATGCGTGGTTCGAGGCCGCGCTGGCAGACACCACGCGAACGCAGCGCATCACCGAAATCACCATCGACGAAAAGCTCAGCGCCGCGCGCACCAGACGGCCCGGCTTCGTGGGCCTGAGCTTCGGCACCATCGCTGCCTTCAACAGCAACGGTGCCATGCCGCATTACCACGCCACCGCGGAGTCGAACGCGACGATCGAAGGCGACGGCCTGCTGCTGATCGACTCGGGCGGGCAGTACCTGGGTGGCACCACCGACATCACCCGCGTCTGGCCGATAGGCACGGTCACTGCGGCACAGCGCCGCGACTACACGCTGGTGCTGAAGGGCACGCTGGCGCTCAGCCGCACGCGCTTCCCACGCGGCACGCTGTCGCCGATGCTCGACGCGATTGCGCGTGCGCCGCTGTGGCAGCACGGGCTGGACTACGGGCACGGCACCGGCCACGGCGTGGGCTACTTCTTGAACGTGCACGAAGGCCCGCAAAGCATCTCGAAAATCATCCCCGAGCCGCAGATGGCGATGCAGCCGGGCATGGTCACCAGCATCGAGCCGGGGTTGTACCGGCCGGGGCACTGGGGCATCCGGATCGAGAACCTGGTGATGAACCGGCCGGTCACCACCGCCGAGCGCGACGTGTTCGGCGAGTTCCTCGAATTCGAGACGCTCACGCTGTGCCCGATCGACACCCGCTGCCTCGACCGCTCGCTGATGCGACAGGACGAGATCGACTGGCTCAACGCTTATCACGAGACCGTGCGTGAACGCCTGAGCCCGCTGGTCAGCGGCGCGGCGCTAGACTGGTTGCAGCGGCGCACGCTGGCGCTGTAACCGCCGTGGCTTCGCACGCTGACAGCCCGGCGCTGGCCTTCGGCGTCGACCTGGGCGGCACCAAGATCGAGGGTGTCGTGCTCGACGCCACCGGCCGCACGCTGTGGCGGCAACGCGCGCCGACGCCGGCAGGCGACTACCGCGCCACGCTGGCGTGTGTGGCAGTGCTGATTGCCCGAGCCGAAGCCGACACCGGCATGCGCGCGCCTCGCATCGGCGTGGGCACGCCGGGCACGCTCACGCATGACGGCGTGGTGAAGAACTCGAACTCGCTGTGCCTGAACGGGCAGCCGCTGGAGCGCGACCTGGCGGCGCTGCTGGCGCGCCCGGTGCGCATCGCCAACGACGCCAACTGCCTAGCGCTGTCTGAGGCCACCGACGGTGCGGGCGCGGGTGCCGCGGTGGTGTTTGCCGCGATCCTGGGCACCGGCGTCGGCGCGGGCATCGTGGTCAACGGCCGGCTGCTGAGCGGCCCCAACGGACTGGCCGGCGAGTGGGGCCACAACCCGCTGCCCTGGCCGGACGCCGACGACTCGCCAGCCCCCGCCTGCTACTGCGGCCAGCGCGGCTGCGCCGAGACCTGGCTCAGTGGGCCGGGCATGGCGCGCGACCACGCCAATCACAGCGGTGCGGCGTTGAGCGCCGAGGCCATCGCCCACCTGGCAGCGCAAGGCGACGTGGCGTGCGAGGCCACGCTGCGGCGCTACGAGTCACGGCTGGCGCGCGCCTTGGCGCAGGTCGTCAACCTGCTGGACCCGCACGTGATCGTGCTGGGTGGCGGCGTGTCGCAACTCGACCGACTGTGCGTGAACGTGCCGGCGCTGTGGGGCGCGCATGTGTTTGGCGCGGGCGTGGATTTTGGCAAGAGCGGTGGCAAGAAAGGTGGCGCGAAGGAAGCGGTGCGCACGCGGCTGGTTCGCAGCGTGCATGGCGACTCATCGGGCGTGCGCGGCGCGGCCTGGCTGTGGCGCGACGCGTGAAAGGCAGCGAACCGCGGGCGCAAAAAAAGCCGGGCATCGTCCGGCTTTTTTTCTGGTTGAACCGTTGATCAGACGCGACGACGGCGTGCCACCCAGGCCATCGCGCCGAGGCCCGCCAGCATCAGTGCGTAGGTCTGTGGCTCGGGGACGTTGGTGGTGAACGAAAAGTCATCCCACGTCACCCCGGCGGGATCGGTCGACGTCAGCACGACACGCGTGACGTTGCTGAAGGCGCTCAGGTCGACGGCGTCGTAGGTCGTGAAAACACCGTCGTAGGAGATGCCGACGTTGGCCGAGAAGAGGCCGTTGACGAACACCGCAGCGTTGCTGAACAGCCCGGCGGCCTGCTCGCCGGCCGACGTGAACTTCAGGCCACTGACCGGCCCGGTGAAGTCGACCGTCAGCGTTCCTGAACAGCTGCCGTCAAAAGCGCAGAAATCCTTCGAGACGCCGGCCCCGCCCACGAAGACGTTGCCGGTGGATGACGTGAACACGGCATCCGGATAAATCAGGCTCGCCACGCCCTGTGGGCCGTTGCTTCGATCCTCGAAATCGATCAGTACGGCATTTGCACTGAGGCTGGTGCCTAAGCCGAGCAAGGCCAGGCCGACAGCGATGAAATGACGTTGAAACATGAAGCTCCCCTGTGGATGGCGACGACCGCCAGCGGCAATTTACTGCGTTCCGCGTTGGCAAGGCAATATCCAGCAGCCAAAACAAGCCTCTACCCCCCTGATCGAGGGGTGACAGAGGGGAACCTGCACTGCGGATCCCGAGCTGCTCAGCCGCGCCTTCATCCCGGGCAAACGCAGTTGATCCGCACGCACCGGCGTTTCGTCGCAAGCACCTGGGCAGGCCGAATCGTCGCTCCTAAAGTTCGCTCCATCGCAACCCGAGCGCAAACCAAGGAGCCCACCATGATCAGCCGCCTCACCGCCCTCGCCGCCACCTTTGCCGTCCTCGCCACCGCCACCCTGGCGTTTGCCGCCAGCGCGCCGCAGCGTGACGCTTCGGCACGGGCCGCCAGCGCGCAGCCGATGAAAGTGATCCAGCTCGAACGCGTCGTGATCACCGGCAAGCGCGTGGCTGCAGCGTCACGCTGAAGCGGTCGGCCATGTCGAACCACGCGCTTGTCGGCGCCGCCGTCGCCGCCGTCACGGGGTTCGCCTTGCAACGGCAAACCTTGCGCGATGCTGTTTATCTTCGGCATCGACATGGTTTGCGGCATTCGCCCGGTGACGGCCTGTTGACGCAATTCCCCCGCTCAACAACGGCGTGATTCGTCGTTGCCGCGCTCCGCTGGCTCATACCTTTCGCCGCCGCGCGAACCAGCCGGCCAGCATCAAGGGATCGGTTTCGGGTAACAGAGTGCGCCGTCAACCGCATGCCGGCAGCATGGTGTGATGCTTTCATGCAACAGCACTTGGCGAACAAACACCTGATGCGGGAAGCGCAGCTGGCTGCCCGGCACCAGACTGAAGCCGGGCCTGCCCCTTGAGGCGATGCCTGCAATGCGCCAGCCGGCCCCCGACTTGCGGGTATTGCGGGGGTCGGGAATCCGTTATTTTCCGGCGTGTCTGGTTGCATGCGCTGAATCTCGGTGTCGTGTCCGGATTGCTCCATCCGCAACTCAAGGGAATCACACTCATGAACAGTCTCAAGATCATTGCTGTCGCCGCGATGACCGTCGGCGCTGCCTGCGCACAAGCCGGCACGATCACCAGCGCCGTCAGCGGCACCATCCTTACCGGCGGCCCCGGCTTCGGCACGCTGACAGAAACCATCAACCAGGCCGGCTTGTCGGCCAACTACGTCAGCGGGGTCACCGACTTCGGGACCTTCACCACCTCGGGTGTCACACACACGCTGGTTTTCAGCGGTTTCGAGTGGTTCAGCAACTCAGGCACCACCGCGGCATCCGTGGTCTACGACCTGGGAAGCGCCAAGAATCTTTCCGGGATGGCGCTGTGGAACGAGGAATCGTCGGGCATCGGCTTCCTGACTGTCTCCGGCTCCACCGACGGGGTCAACTTCACGACCTTGCTCAACAACGTGACGCCAATCGACAACCCACTGGCCGCCTACCCGGTCGAGGTCTTCAACTGGACCGCCGGCTCTGCGCAGTACATCAAGTTCGACATGAGCGGCTGCCCGCAAGCCCTCCCAGGCTCGTTCCCAGCCTGCGCCATCGGTGAAGTGGCCTTCAACCAGGTCGCCATTCCGGAACCAGAAACCTACGCGCTGATGGGCCTCGGCCTCGGCCTCGTGGGCTGGATGGCCCGCCGTCGCCGCGTCTGACACCGCAACGGTTCGACCTCGAACGGGGCGCTTCGGTGCCCCGTTTTTCATGTCGATCAGCTTTTGAGGCGAGCGCAGTGGACTGTTGGAGCGCCCAGGCCGCGGCGTCGCACGACGCCCTTAGCACGGCTGCGCACCATCCAGATTGCCCCCTAATTTTCAGGATATTGCAGGCGTCGGGAATCCGTTACGTTTCAGTCTCGGGCAACGCGCGCGTCCCAGGCGGCGCGTCCGGATCGATCCACTTTCAACCGCAGGGAACAACACTCATGAACACACTCAAACTCATCGCCCTCGCCGCGCTGACCGTAGGGGGCGCATGCGCGCAAGCCGGCACGATCACCAGCGCCGTCAGCGGCAACATCATCGTCGGCGGCCCGGGCTTCGGCACGCTGACAGAAACCATCAACCAGGCCGGCTTGTCGGCCAACTACGTCAGCGGGGTCACCGACTTCGGGACCTTCACCACCTCGGGCGTCACACACACGCTGGTGTTCAGCGGCAACGAATGGTTCAGT
>JANNEI010000187.1:0-3460 GCA_031378565.1 Burkholderiales bacterium | reverse complement strand
CGGGGCCGGCGTAGCGCAGCCCGCGGTAACTCGGCAACGGCGCGAACGCCTGCGTCTGGTCCACAGGGTGCACCCACGGCAGGTCGCTGTCCTTGGCCCAGGGCTGCGAGTCCAGCGGCAGGCGGTAGCCCAGCGGCGAGTCACCCGGGATCAGGCAACAACGCTCGCCGCGCAGGAACCACGGGCCGCTGCGCCAGCGCGCTGCAGTGCCGGGTTTGCGCGGCTCATCACGCGCCAGCGGCAACACGTGCCCCACCACCTTGTCCAGGCCCTGGCTGAACACCCTGCGCAGTCGATCACGCTCGAGCGGGTCGGCCAGGCGCGCGTCGAACGGGTCCACGTTGGTCGGCAGCTTGCCCTCGCGCCACAGGTGGTACCAGGTGTCCTCGAACACCGGGAACACGTGCTTCGCATCCAGCCCCAGCCGCTTCGCCACGCCGCTCAGGAACTGCAACGCATGGCTGTCGGTCACGCCGCAGTCGACATGCTCGTCGGCAAACAACTCGGGGCGGCTCCAGAGCGGAACATGGTCCTTGCGCCAGTAAAGGTTCAGCGACCAGCGCGGCAACTGCTCGCCGGGGTACCACTTGCCTTGCCCGTAATGCAGCAGACCACCCTGGCCATACCTGGCGCGCAGCTTCTCCATCAGGTCGGCGCTGAGCAGCCGCTTGGTCGGGCCCATGGCCTCGGTGTTCCATTCGGCACCGTCGCGGTCGTCGACCGACACGAAGGTGGGCTCGCCGCCCTGCGTCAGGCGCACATCGTCGTGGCGCAACTCCTCGTCCACGCGCTGGCCCAGCGCATCGATCGCGGCCCACTGCGGCTCGGTGTAGGGCAGCGTGACGCGCGGCGCTTCCCAGACCCGCGTGACCGACATGCGGTGCTCGAATTCGGTTTCGCATTCTTCGATGCCGCCGCTCACCGGTGCGGCCGACGACGGCTCGGGCGAGCAGGCCAGCGGAATGTGACCTTCGCCGGCCAGCAGGCCCGAGGTCGGGTCCAGGCCGATCCACCCGGCACCGGGCAGGAACACCTCGCACCAGGCGTGCAGGTCGGTGAAATCGACTTCGGTGCCGCTGGGGCCATCGAGCGATTTCACGTCGCTTTTCAGCTGGATCAGGTAGCCCGACACGAAGCGCGCTGCCAGCCCGAGGTGGCGAAGAATCTGCACCAGCAGCCAGCCGGTGTCGCGGCACGAACCCGAGCCGTTGACCAGCGTGACCTCGGGCGTCTGCACGCCGGGTTCCATGCGGATGAGGTAGCTGATGTCTCTTTGCAGCCGCTGGTTCAGCTCGACCAGGAAGTCGTTCGTCGGCTTGCGCGTGCGCCCAATGCTGTCGATGTAGGCCTTGAAGACGGGCGTCAGCTCGCCCTTGATCATGTAGGGTGCCAACTCGGCCGCCAGCTCGGCTTCGTAGTCGAACGGGAAGTTGTCGGCCGAGGGCTCCAGAAAGAAGTCGAACGGATTCAGCACCGACATCTCGGCGACCAGATCGACCTCGATCCGCAGCGACCGGGTCTTGTCCGGAAACACCAGACGCGCGAGGTAGTTGGACTGCGGGTCCTGCTGCCAGTTGGTGAAGTGTTCGGCAGGCTCGACACGCATCGAGTAGCTGAGGATGCGGGTGCGCGAATGCGGTGCCGGGCGCAGCCGGACCACTTGCGGCCCGAGCATGATGGGCCGGTCGTAGCGGTAGTGCGTGACATGGTTCAGCGCGACATGGTTGGACATTCAGTACTCCGAAAGGGTGCGGGTCGGGCGGGTCGCTCTGACGATGGCGGTGGAGTGTGCGAGGTATTTTTTTGATCGCCGAGAACAGCCACCCCCTCAGGCCTTCACAGGCACCAGGAAATCGCGGCTGATGCCGATGCCCAGCGTGCCCACCCGCTCCAGAAACTGCGTCAGATAGGCGTGCAGGCCGGTGGCCAGAATTTCGTCGATGCGGCCGTACTGCAAATCGGCGCGCAAGCGGCCGGCGCGGCGCAGTGTGTCGCTCGACTGCTCGTTGGCCACCATGCGCAGGTTGGCCACCACCTCATTCATGCAGGCGGCCAGCGAGCGCGGCATGTCGGCCCGCAGGATCAGCAGCTCGGCCACTTTCTCGGGTCGGATCACATTGCGGTAGGCCTTGCGGTAGACCTCGAAGCCGGACACCGAACGCAGGATCGCCGACCAGTGATAGAAGTCGTACTCGAAATCCTTCGCCTCGCTGCCCACCACCTCGGCACCCTGGCTTTGCGTCTGGCTCTGCGACGGCCCGAAAAACTCGCTTTCGACCGCATGGAATTTCACGTCGAGCAGGCGCGCCGTGTTGTCGGCCCGCTCCAGAAAACTGCCGATGCGCAGGAAGTGAAACGCCTGGTCCTGCAGCATGGTGCCCACCGTGACGCCGCGTGACAGGTGGGAGCGGAACTTGACCCACTCGAAGGCGGTGCCCGGATCTCTCAGAAAGGCGTCGCTGGCCACCATGCGCTGGAACTCCAGCCAGGTCTGGTTCTGTGTTTCCCACACCTCGGTGGTCAGCGTGCCGCGCACGGCGCGGGCGTTCTCGCGCGCCGCCATCAGGCAGCTGCGGATGCTGGAACCGTTCTCGGGGTCGCTCACCATGAACTCCATGACGTTGCTCGCCGTCACCTTGCCGTAGCGCGCCGCGAAGTCGCCACTCAGCTCGCTGATGCTGAGCAAGCCCTTCCAGCCCTTCTCGGCGTCATCGGCCGTTTGCGGCAACAGCGATGTCTGGTAGTTGACGTCCAGCATCCGAGCGGTGTTCTCCGCTCTTTCCATGTAGCGCGCCATCCAGTACAGATGGTCGGCAGTCCTTGAAAGCATGTCTGTGTCTCCGCTTCAGGCTTCGAGAACCCAGGTGTCTTTTGTGCCGCCGCCTTGCGACGAGTTGACGACCAGCGAACCGTCCTTCAACGCGACGCGGGTCAGCCCGCCGGGCACCATCTGCACATCCTTGCCACTCAGCACGAACGGCCGCAGGTCGATGTGGCGCGGGGCGATGCCGCTTTCCACAAAGGTCGGGCAGGTGGACAGCGCCAGCGTGGGCTGCGCGATGTAGCCTGCGGGGTGGGCCAGCAGCGCGGCGCGAAAGTCCTCGATCTCGGCGCGTGTTGACGCCGGCCCCACCAGCATGCCGTAGCCACCGGCTCCGTGCACTTCCTTCACCACCAGTTCGCCCAGGTGGGCCAGCACGTATTTCAGGTCATCGGCTTCGCGGCACAGGTAGGTGGGCACGTTGTTGAGGATGGGCTTTTCGCCGAGGTAGAACTCGATCATCTTCGGCACATACGGATAGATCGACTTGTCGTCGGCCACGCCGGTGCCGATGGCGTTGGACAGGGTCACGTTGCCGGCCCGGTAGGCACCCAGCAAGCCGGCGCAGCCCAGCGTGGAGTCAGCGCGAAACGCGGTGGGGTCGAGGAAGTCGTCGTCGACCCTTCGGTAGATCACGTC
>JANNEI010000167.1:0-5432 GCA_031378565.1 Burkholderiales bacterium | reverse complement strand
TTCGGCGGCATGTACAACGGCGACCGGGCGCGCAAGACCACGCTGGTGGAGTACGGGTTCCGGCTGCCCAGCGCGCTCGACAACCGGCCGCTGAAATTCGACGAGTTCGAGGGCAAGATGCGCCAGGCCATGTTCATCTCGGCCACGCCGGCGGCTTACGAGCAGCAGCACGCCGGGCAGGTGGTCGAGCAGCTGGTGCGCCCCACCGGCCTGGTGGACCCCAGCATCGAAGTCAGGCCGGCGACCCACCAGGTGGACGACGTGCTGCAGGAGATTCGCGCGCGCGTCGAGATCAACGAGCGGGTGCTGATCACGACCCTGACCAAGCGCATGGCCGAGCAACTCACCGACTACCTGGCCGACAACGGCGTCAAGGTGCGCTACCTGCACAGCGATGTTGAAACGGTGGAGCGCGTCGAAATCCTGCGCGACCTGCGGCTGGGCACTTTCGACGTGCTGGTCGGCATCAACCTTCTTCGCGTGGGGCTCGACATTCCCGAGGTGTCGCTGGTGGCGATCCTCGACGCCGACAAGGAGGGCTTTCTGCGCTCCGAGCGCAGCCTGATCCAGACCATCGGCCGAGCCGCGCGCAACCTCAACGGCAAGGCGATCCTGTACGGCGACAAGGTCACCGAGTCGATGCGCAAGGCCATCGATGAAACCGAACGGCGGCGCGCCCGCCAAGTCGCCCACAACCTGGCGATGGGCATCACGCCGCGCAGCATCAAGAAGCATGTCAAGGAACTGATCGACGGCGTCTACTCCGAGAAGTCGGGCAAGGACGACGCGAAGGCCGCGCATCTGTCAGCCGAGGTGGAGGCGATGTCCGAGAAAGATCTGGGCAAGCGGATCAAACAACTGGAAAAGCAAATGCTCGACCACGCGCGCAACCTCGAATTCGAGAAAGCAGCGCGCGTGCGTGACCAGTTGGCGCTGCTGCGCGAGCAGGCCTTCGGTGCGCCCGGCACCGACAACGTGGTGGCGCTGTTGGGCAAGCCATGAAGCCAGTGCACGTCTTGATGGTCTGCATGGGGAACATTTGCCGTTCGCCCACAGCCGAAGGCGTGCTGCGCCACAAGCTGAAGGCCGCCGGCCTGGCGGATGGGGTCAGCGTCGATTCGGCCGGCACGCACGCTTACCACTGCGGCGAGCCGCCCGATTCGCGTGCGCTGCGGCACGCGCTGCGTCGCGGCTACGACCTCAGCAGCCTGAGGGCGCGGCAGGTTGCAGACGAGGATTTCCAGCGTTTCGACCTGATCCTGGCGATGGACTGGGACAACCTGGCGCTGCTCGAAGCGCAGGCTCCGGCGGGCTCCCCGGCCCGGATTCGGCGCTTGATGGAGTTCGCCGAGCGCGACGCAGGCCCCGTGGTGCCCGATCCCTACACCGGCAGCGCGCGCGGGTTTGACCACGTGCTTGACTTGGTGGAAGCCGCTTGTGACGGTTTAGTCAACCATTTGTCCATGACAAATAATCGAAACCCAGTCGGAACTTCCTGATTCAATCTCGACCAAAACAGTAGGTTTCAGCTATACTCGACTGCGTTAGTCGGAATTAATCAGGGCGACGCGCCCTCCGGCTCGAGTCGACAAGCACCAACCTCCGTTCGGTCGTTTGTTTTGCCCCTCCGGGGCCTCAGGAGAATTTCATGCGTTTAACCACCAAAGGTCGTTTTGCCGTCACCGCCATGATCGACTTGGCACTGCGCGAGAACACCGGGCCCGTGGCTCTGGCAGCCATCAGCGGCCGCCAGCAGATTTCACTGTCGTACCTGGAACAGCTGTTCGGCAAGCTGCGCCGCCATGAGTTGGTCGAAAGCACACGCGGCCCTGGCGGCGGCTACTCGCTGGGCCGCAAGTCCGAAGACATCACCGTCGCCGACATCATCGTCGCGGTCGATGAACCCATCGACGCCACCGATTGCGGCGGCAAGGAAAATTGCATGGGCGACGACACCGGTCGCTGCATGACGCACGATCTGTGGGCCAGCCTGAACACCAAGATGATCGAGTACCTCAATTCGATTTCTCTGCGCAAGCTGGTCGAAGACCAACTCGCCAAGGGCATCTCGATCGGTGAGCAACCGATCAAGCGCGCCATCTCCACCCAGCCCGTCGTCAAGCCGATCAAGATCACCGCGCCCAATTCGGTGTTCGCATTCGGCGCTGCGTTTTCGAAGTGACCGCGCGTTGAGTCGCGCCTTTTTGACCCTGTTGCACCGTCCCCGCGCCGCATTGATCAAACTCGCCACATGGACATGACCCCTCACTTCCCCGTCTACATGGACTACGGCGCGACCAGCCCCGTGGATCAACGCGTCGTCGACGCGATGATTCCCTGGTTGCGCGAGCATTTCGGCAACCCCGCTTCGCGCAGCCACGCCTGGGGCTGGGAGGCCGAAGCGATCGTGGAGAAGTCGCGCGAGCAAGTGGCGGCCTTGATCAATGCCGACCCGCGCGAGATCGTCTGGACCTCGGGTGCCACTGAATCGATCAACCTCGCACTCAAGGGCGCGGCGCAGTTCTACAAGACGCGCGGCAAGCACATCGTCACTTTGAAGACCGAGCACAAGGCGGTGCTCGACACGGTTCGCGAGCTGGAGCGCCAGGGCTTCGAGGCAACCTATCTCGACGTCGAGGAAGACGGCATCGTCGACCTCGACAAGCTGCAGGCTGCGTTGCGGGCTGACACCATCCTGGTCTCGGTGCTGTTCGTCAACAACGAGATCGGCGTCATTCAGGACATCGCGGCCATCGGCAAGATGTGCCGCGAGCGCGGCATCATCTTTCATGTCGATGCAGCGCAGGCCACCGGCAAGGTGGCGATCGACCTGGCCACACTGCCGGTCGATCTGATGAGCCTGGCGTCGCACAAGACCTACGGACCGAAAGGCATCGGCGCGCTGTACGTGCGCCGCAAGCCGCGGGTTCGCATCGAGGCGCAAATGCACGGCGGCGGCCACGAGCGCGGCATGCGTTCGGGCACGCTGCCGACGCACCAGATCGTCGGCATGGGCGAGGCGTTCCGCATTGCCAAGCTGGAGATGGGTGCCGAGAGCGAGCGCATCCGCATGCTGGCGCAGCGCTTGATCAGCGGCCTGTCCGGCATCGAGCAGACCTTCCTGAACGGCCACGCCGAAAAGCGCGTGCCGCACAACGTGAACATGTCGTTCAACTTCGTCGAAGGCGAATCGCTGATCATGGGGATCAAGGGCATCGCGGTGTCGTCGGGCTCGGCCTGCACCTCGGCCAGCCTGGAGCCGAGCTATGTGCTGCGCGCCTTGGGCCGCAGCGACGAACTCGCGCACTCTTCATTGCGCATGACCATCGGCCGCTTCACGACGGTCGAAGAAATCGATTACGTGGTCACGACGCTGAAAGACCGCGTTGCCAAGCTGAGAGATCTGTCCCCCCTGTGGGACATGTACAAGGACGGTGTGGACATCAGCACCATCCAATGGGCTGCGCATTGAGCGGGTCCGATTGATGTCAATGGAGAACTGAAATGGCCTACAGCGAAAAAGTGGTTGAGCATTACGAAAATCCTCGCAACGTCGGTTCGTTCGACAAGGGCGACGACTCGGTCGGCACCGGCATGGTGGGCGCGCCCGCCTGCGGCGACGTGATGAAGTTGCAGATCAAGGTCAACCCGGTCACCGGGCTGATCGAAGATGCGAAGTTCAAGACCTACGGCTGCGGCTCGGCGATCGCGTCCAGCTCACTCGTGACCGAGTGGGTCAAGGGCAAGTCGCTCGACGAAGCGCTGACCATCAAGAACACGCACATCGCCGAAGAACTGGCCTTGCCGCCGGTCAAGATTCACTGCTCCATCCTGGCCGAAGACGCGATCAAGGCGGCGGTGAACGACTACAAGGCCAAGGCCGGTGCAGCTCAGGCGCAAGCCCAGGCGCAGACCGCCGAAAAGACCCACTGACACCATGGCCGTCACCCTCAGCGAAGCAGCTGCTCGCCATGTGTCCCGCTACATCACCAAGCGCGGCAAGGGTGTGGGCGTGCGGCTGGGCGTGAAGACCACCGGCTGCTCCGGCCTGGCCTACAAGCTGGAGTACGCCGATGAAGTGGCACCTGAAGACGTGGTGTTCGAGGGTCACGGCGTCAAGGTGCTGATCGACCCGAAAAGCCTGCCGTACCTCGACGGCACCGAACTCGACTTCGTGCGCGAAGGCCTGAACGAAGGCTTCAAGTTCCACAACCCGCGCGAGAAAGACCGCTGCGGTTGCGGCGAGTCGTTCCGCGTCTGAGGTCGCTCCACATCGTCGAAGGCGCGACCGCGGTCGCGCCTTTTTTGCGCCATCAACCCCGCGCCATGAACCTCGCCAGCACCGACTTCGAACTGTTCGACACCGAGCCGCGCTTCGCCTTTGACCGCGTCGCGCTCGATGCGCGCTGGCGTGCCCTGCAGGCCGAGGTTCACCCGGATCGCTTTGCGGTCGAGGGCGCAGCGGCGCAGCGCGTGGCGATGCAGTGGGCCGTGCGCGTCAACGAGGCTTACCAACGTCTGAAAGACCCGCTGCGCCGCGCTGCCTACCTGTGCGAATTGAACGGTGCGCCAGTGAATGCCGAGAACAACACGGCCATGCCCACACGCTTCCTGGTGCAGCAGATGGAGTGGCGTGAATCACTGGACGAGGCCAGCGCGCTGCCGGCGGTCGAGGCGCTGGCCGACGCAGTGGCGGCGCATCGCAGCAAAGCACTTTCAGACTTGCAGGCCACGCTGGACGACAAACACGATTTCGCCGCGGCGGCGCAACTGGTCAGAGCCCTCATGTTCGTCGAGCGCTTTGCCTCCGACGTCGATCAACGCCTGGAAGCGCTGGGACAATAACGGCATGGCCCTTCTTCAAATTTCCGAACCCGGCGGCGCGCCCGATCCGCACCAGCGCCGCATCGCGGTCGGCATCGACCTGGGCACCACGCATTCGCTGGTGGCTGCGGTGCGTCACGGCGTGGCCGAATGCCTGCCAGATGCGGCTGGCCGCGTGATCCTGCCTTCGGCTGTGCGCTATCTCGCCGAGGGCCGCCGTCAGATCGGACACGACGCGCTCGCTGAAGCGGCCACCGACCCGCGCAACACCATCGTCTCGGTCAAGCGCTTCATGGGACGCGGCCTGGCCGACATTGCCGACCGCGCCAAACTGCCGTACGACTTCATCGACACGCCGGGCATGGTGCAAATCCAGACCATCGACGGCATCAAGTCGCCGGTGCAGGTATCGGCCGAGATTCTCGCCACGCTGCGCTTTCGGGCCGAAGACAGCTTCGACGACGAACTGTTCGGTGCTGTCGTCACCGTGCCGGCCTACTTCGACGATGCGCAGCGCCAGGCCACCAAGGACGCCGCGCAACTGGCCGGCCTGAACGTGCTGCGCCTGATGAACGAGCCCACCGCGGCGGCCATCGCCTACGGCCTCG
>JANNEI010000161.1:0-2076 GCA_031378565.1 Burkholderiales bacterium | reverse complement strand
TGTCGGCGCCGATCCAATATTGACCCACCCTGCCGATCCAATATTGACCCGGGGATGGATGCCGACCGCGTGACGGTCAGCTGTGGACAAGTGTAGGTCTATGGCTGTTTCGTTGACCTCCCAGATGCAGCGTTGTTCGCGCGGGGGAAGACGCGAAGGCCGTAGGCCGTAGCGGATTCCCCCGCGCGGCGCTCGCTCAGATATCCGTCTCGGGCAGCGGCTGCTTGTCGGCTCGACGCGCCTGCTCACGAGCCTTGATGCGCTTCTTCGCCACCGCCGTGCTGTGCAAGAACCGGTAGCTCTCGTTGCCCGTCTCTACGATGTGGCAGTGGTGCGTGAGCCGGTCCAGCAAGGCCGTCGTCATCTTCGCGTCGCCGAACACCTTGGACCACTCGGCGAAGTCTAGGTTGGTCGTGATCATCACGCTGGTGTGCTCGTACAGCCGGCTCAGTAGATGGAACAGCAAGGCTCCGCCGGCCTGGCTGAACGGCAGGTAGCCAAGCT
Organism: Burkholderiales bacterium; assembly: GCA_031378565.1. Taxonomy (GTDB): domain Bacteria; phylum Pseudomonadota; class Gammaproteobacteria; order Burkholderiales; family Burkholderiaceae_C; genus JANYJJ01. The sequence continues at coordinate 1,572 of JANNEI010000161.1, read as the reverse complement.
CATCCAGGATGACGAGGTCCATGCGCAGCAAGCTCAGCGCGATGCGCCCGGCCTTGCCCTGCGTCTTCTCCTGCTCCAGCGCATTGACCAGATCCACCGTCGAGTAGAACCGCACCCGCTTGCCATGCCGGGTGATGCCCGACACGCCAATGGCCGTGGCCAGGTGGGTCTTGCCCGTGCCAGGTCCGCCGACGAGCACGACGTTCTGCGCGGCATCAGTGAACGCCAGTTCGGCCAGCGTGTGGATGAGCTTGCGGTCCACCGGCGAGCCCTCGAAGTCGAAGCCCGCCAGGTCGCGATGCACGGGGAACTTCGCGGAGTGCATCTGGTGGCTCACCGAGCGCATCGCGCGGTCGGTGGTCTCGGCCTGCAGCAGATGCTCGAGCAGCCAGCGTGAGCTCTCCAACGCTGCCCCGCCGCCACCACCCCCGCCTTGCTCGACCAGATCGGCCCACGCCCCGGCCATGCCGTGCATGCGCAGCTGCTTGAGTTCGACCGCTAGCTCACGCATGGTCGGCCTCCTCGGTGGTGATGGTGCCACCGCGCAGGCTGTCGTAGCGCTCTGTGTTGGCAAGCGGTGGCGTCGATACCTGCAGCGCCGTGGCCACGCTCTCGGGCGCCGGCGCGGCGTTCAGCCGGGCCAGCACGTTGAGGACGTGCTCGACGCTGACCCTGCCTCTGCGCGTGCTCTCCAGCGCCAACTCAACGGCCACCAACACGGCGTCAATGCCTGCCGTCGGCACGATGGCCAGCACCTGCGCCATCACGCGGTCGCCGCCCGGGTCACGCAGCAAGGCCTGGCGCAACTGCTGCAGCGGCTCGGGCATGTCGGCGAAGGGTGCGCCGTTGCGCAGTGCTCCAGGCTTCCTCTGGATCAACGGGATGTAGTGCTGCCAGTTGTACCGGGTCTGGCCTCGGTCGCTCAAGCGCTCGTGGCTCGCCACCACCGCGTCGTCGGCCACGATGACGATCTTGCCGGGGTACAGCCGGGTGCTGACCGCCTGCCCGGCCAACTCGCACGGCACCGAGTAGCGGTTGCATGCCACCACGACCAGGCAGGTGCTGCTCACGCGTGCCGGGTTCTCGACGTAGCCGTCGAAGAGCTCTGGCATGGGCATGAGGTGTGGCCGCTCGTTGTCGAGCATCTCGGCCACGCTGAACTGGTCGTGCTCGGGGTGGCGCACTTCCTCCCACAGCGCCCGGCAGCGGTCGCCCAGCCAGGCGTTGAGTTCGGTGAAGCTGCCGAACTTCACCTTGTTCGCCTCGATCCAGATCCGCCGGCGGCTGTCCTGCACGTTCTTCTCGACGACACCCTTCTCCCAGCCGCTGGCGACGTTGCAGAAGTCGGCGTCGAACAGGTAGTGCGCGCACATGACGGCGAAGCGCTTGTTGACGGTGCGGCCCTTGCCCTTCTTGACCTTGTCCACGGCGGTCTTCATGTTGTCGTAGATGCCGCGCCGGGCGATGCCGCCCATGGCCGCGAACGAACGGGTGTGCGCGTCGAACAGCATCTCGTGGCCCTGGCTCGGGTAGGCCACGAGCCAGAAGGCCCGGCTGGCGCACAGCTTCAGG
>JANNEI010000144.1:0-2734 GCA_031378565.1 Burkholderiales bacterium | reverse complement strand
ACCGGCGTTGCGCAGCACCAGCACGTGGTCGGCGGTCACGTCCAGGCTCTCGTCGTCGGTGGCCGCTTTCAGCGACGGGTAGTCGTCGAACACCAGGGCCGGGCCGGTGTGGCGCAGCAGGTGCGGCGCGCAGGCGCTGGGTTTGATCACGCAGCCGTCAGGTGCCAGGTTACCCCGCAGCACGGCCAGCGCGCCTTCGGCGTAGATCGGTTTGTCGAGCGGGCGGATCACGTCGTCGTGGTAGACCTCGACGCCCTCCAGGTTGTCGCCCAGCGTGCGGCCGTTGACCGTCATCGCGCCGAGTTGCAGGTGGTCGCCGAGGCGGCTCATCAAGCCCGGCAGGCCGCCGGCGTAGTAGAAATCTTCCATCAAGTACGTGTCGCCGCTGGGGCGGATGTTGGCCAGCACCGGCACCTTGCGACTGGCGGCATCGAAGTCGGCCAGGCCCACCGCGCAGTCGGCACCGGCACGGCGCGACATCGCCACCAGGTGAATGATGGCGTTGGTCGAGCAGCCCATCGCCATGGCGACCGCGATGCCGTTCTCGAACGAGGCGCGCGACAGAACGCGCTGCGGCGTCAGGTCGGTCCACACCATCTCGACGATACGACGCCCGCACTCGGCGGCCATGCGCGGGTGGTTGGCGTCGGGTGCCGGGATGGCCGAGGCACCGGGCAGCGTCATGCCGATGGCCTCGGCAATGCCCATCATGGTGGCGGCAGTGCCCATCGTCATGCACGTGCCGTGGCTGCGCGCGATGCCGCCTTCCACCTCGACCCACTGCGCCTCGGTGATGCGGCCGGCGCGGCGTTCGTCCCAGTACTTCCACACGTCGGAGCCCGAGCCCAGCACCTTGCCTTTCCAGTTGCCGCGCAGCATCGGCCCGGCGGGCAGGTAGATGCAGGGCAGGCCGGCGCTGAAGGCACCCATCAACAGACCCGGCGTGGTCTTGTCGCAACCGCCCATCAGCACCGCGCCGTCGCAGGGGTGGCTGCGCAGCAGCTCCTCGGTTTCCATCGCGAGGAAGTTGCGGTAGAGCATGGTGGTGGGCTTGACGATGGGCTCCGACAGCGAGATCGCCGGCAGCTCTACGGGCAAGCCGCCCGCCTGCAACACGCCGCGCTTCACGTCGTCGACGCGCTGCTTGAAGTGCGTGTGGCAGGGGTTCACGTCCGACCAGGTGTTGACGATGGCGATCACCGGGCGGCCCACCCAGTCGGCCGGCGCGTAGCCCATCTGCATGAAGCGCGAACGGTGGCCGAAGGAGCGCATGTCGTCGGGCGCGAACCATCGCGCGCTGCGCAGGTCGGCGGCGGGTTTTCGGTCGGTCGCAGGTGGCATGGGTGTCCTCGAAGCGTTCGACGATTGTCGAAGAACACAGCGCCGATTCAATCGGTGGCAGCACCCACCGACAGCAACTGCGCGACCACCGCCACCGCGATCACCTCGGGCTCCTTGCCTGCGATGCCCGGCAGGCCGATCGGACACACCATGCGGGCGATCACCTCGGGCGCGATGCCGCGTTCCAGAAAGCGGTGCTCGAAGCGTTGCCGCTTGGTGCGCGAGCCGATCAGCCCGAGAAAGCCGAAGTCGCCACGGCGAAGGATGGCTTCGGCGATGCGCAGGTCAAGGTCGTGCTGGTGGGTGAGCACCAGATAGAACGACTTCGCAGGCGCGTGGCGCACCTCGCCCTCGACCGCATCGAGCGCGACTTTGCGGATGTGATCGGGCCAGCCGGCGTCGCCCAGGGCTTGCGGGAATTCTTCCTCGCGCTCGTCGATCCAGTCGACGCTGACGTTCAAGCTGGCCAGCAACCGCGCGATGGCGCGGCCCACGTGGCCGGCCCCGTAGAGCTGCAAGTGAAAGCGCGCTGCCGTCGTCGGCCAATCGAGCAGATGCCGTGCCTGCAGACGCTCGAAGCCCAGCGTCACCGCGCCGCCGCAGCATTGGCCCAGCGCCGGGCCCAGCGGGTAGTGCTGGTGGCGCGGCGTGCTGTCGTCGCCGGCCAGCAGCGCGCGTGCGAAGGCGATCGCCTTCAGCTCCAGGTGGCCGCCGCCGATGGTGCCGATGGCGTGCGATGCGGTCACCAGCATGCGCGTGCCGGCTTCGCGTGGCACCGAGCCCTGGGCCTGCGTGACGGCGATCAGCACCGCTGGTTCGTCGGTTGAAAGCAGCCTTGCCGCGTGCATGCGTTGGCCCCCTCCCCCTCGACGGGGGAGGGTTGGGGAGGAGGTGAGAGCGTCAAACACCAACGGACTCGATGCCACGATCTCACCCCCATCCCCCCTTGCAGGGCGCGCCTGGGCTTGCAAGCCCAGGCCGTTCCGCGGGCTCGCCGCATGCGGCTCGAAAGCCCCGCTGCACCTTTCCCCCGTCAAGGGGAAGGAGCTATCCAAGGGCCACGCCTTGCACGGCCGTGATCGCCCGCAAGATCGCCTCACTGGTCGCCGGTGCCGACAACGGCGGGTCCACGCGGTGCCCGCCCACCGCCGACACCGCGTCTCGGATCGCGAAGAACACCGAGAACGGCAGCAGCAGCGGCGGCTCGCCGACGGCCTTGCTGCGGTGGATGCTGTCGTGCACGTTCGGCGTCTCGTACAGCTTCACGTTGAAGACCGGCGGGCAGTCGTTGGCGGTCGGGATCTTGTAGGTGCTGGGCGCGTGCGTGCTGAGCATTCCGCTCTGCGGATGCCACACCAGTTCTTCCATCGTCAGCCAGCCCATGCCTTGAATG
>JANNEI010000139.1:0-4340 GCA_031378565.1 Burkholderiales bacterium | reverse complement strand
AGCAGCGTCTTGCCGCCGTCGAACTTGCCGACGCGGATTTTCGGGCCCTGCAGGTCGGCCATGATGGCCACCTCTTTGCCGGCCTCGCGCGCCACGTCGCGCACCAGTTGCGCCCGCGCGATGTGGTCCTGTGCCGTGCCGTGCGAAAAGTTCAGTCGCATGACATCGACGCCGGCGCGGATCATCTGGCCCAGCACCTCGGGCGAGCTGGACGCGGGGCCGAGGGTGGCAACGATCTTGGTGGAGCGTGGCATGGTGTGTCTCCGGTCTTGTCGTGGGTCGCTGACGCTGAGGGGCGATCAGGCTTGAGCTTGTTCTTGCGCGCGACGCTGAAGAATCTCGAACGCCGGAAGTGTCTTGCCTTCCAGGATTTCGAGAAATGCACCGCCGCCGGTGGAGATGTAGCCGATGTCCTTTTCGATGCCGTACTTGGCAATCGCCGCCAGCGTGTCGCCGCCGCCGGCGATGCTGAAGGCGCTGGATGCGGCGATGGCGCGCGCGACCGTTTCGGTGCCGTGCGAAAAGGCGTCGAACTCGAACACGCCGACCGGGCCGTTCCAGACGATGGTGCCGGCCGCCTTGAGTTGATCGGCCAACAGCGCGGCGGTCTGCGGGCCGATGTCGAGGATGAGGTCATCGGCAACCACCTCGCTCGACCGCTTGACGGTGGGCGGCGCGTCGGCAGAGAACGCCTTGGCAGTCACCACGTCGGTCGGAATCGGCACCGCGGCACCGCGGGCGTTCATCGCGTCGATCACGGCCCGTGCGTCGTTGACCAGGTCGGCCTCGGCCAGCGACTTGCCGATCGGCAACCCTGCGGCCAGCATGAAGGTGTTGGCGATGCCGCCGCCGACGATCAGCTGGTCGACCTTGCTGGAAAGCGCCTTCAGGATCGTCAACTTGGTGCTGACCTTGCTGCCCGCGACGATGGCGACCAGCGGCCGCTTCGGGTTCGCCAGCGCCTTGCCGATGGCGTCGATCTCGGCCGCCAGCAGCGGGCCGGCACAGGCGACTTTGGCGAACTGCGCGATGCCGTGGGTGGTGGCCTCGGCGCGGTGCGCCGTGCCGAAGGCGTCGTTGACGAACACGTCGCACAGGGCTGCCATCTTGCGCGCCAGCGCTTCGTCGTTCTTCTTCTCGCCCTTGTTGGCGCGGCAGTTTTCCAGCAGCACCACCTGCCCCGGCGCCACCTTCACGCCGTCCACCCAGTCGGCAACCAGCGGCACCTCGAAGCCGAGCAGCTCGGACAGGCGCGTGGCGACCGGTGCCAGTGAGTCTTCGGGTTTGAAAGCACCTTCCGCCGGTCGGCCCAGGTGCGAGGTGACCATCACCGCGGCACCGGCGTCGAGCGCCATGCGGATGCACGGGATCGAGGCGCGAATGCGCGTGTCTTCGGTGATGGTGCCGCTCGCGTCCATCGGCACGTTGAGGTCAGCGCGGATGAACACGCGCTGGCCGGCCAGCTGACCTTTTGCTGCGAGGTCTTCGAATCGGATGACGTTCATGGGCAAGCTCGGTGGGTGGCGGATTCTAGGGAAGCGCGGCTCGAAAAAGTAACGAGCCGGTTTCATCGCCGCTATTGGACACGAGTCACCGCCACCTTGGGGTGGCCGCGTTCACCGCCCCAAGGTGGCCGTGCTCACCAGCCCAGGCCGAGCTTCAACGGAATCAGCACCGCCATGCCGCAGACGATGGTGCCGAGGATGCCGCGCTTCCAGACGAACCACGCCGTGGCCGCCGCCACGGCGAACAGCCGCGCGTCCTGCCAGGTGCCGATGAGATGGCCCTGCGTCATCACGATCTCGGGCACCACCACCGCGGCCAGCGCCGCCAGCGGCGCGTAGCGCAGACCGCGCTGCACCCAGTCGGGCAGCACCAGTTCGCGTTCGGAGAACAGGAAGAACGAGCGCGTCAGCAGGGTGATCAGCGCCAGCCCGGCGATGGTGATGAAGGCATCGGTGGCGCTCATCAGGCCCCCTCCGTGCTGCGCACTGCGGTATTCGCGTTGGGAACGGCCCGGCGGCTCATGCCAACCCCGCCTTGCGTGGTGCCTCGCTGCGGGCGCGTGATGGCAAGGCGCGCAGCAGCGCGTCGCGCGCACGTCGTCCGGCGTCGCCGCCACCGTCGATCAGCAGGCCGACACAGACAGCCGCCGCGATGGCCACCACGATGTTCAACCGCAGCGGCAATGCGAACGCGGCCACCGCCGCCGCACCCGCCAGCACCGCCGCAAAGGCGGTGGCGCGGTCGGACAGCAGTGAATAGATCAGGCCCAGCAGGGCCAGCACGCCGGCAAAGCCCAGCCCCCAATGGGCCGGCACCACGTCGGCCAGCAGAATGCCGATCACCGACGGCACCTGCCACGCCAGCCAGTTGACGACGGTGCCGCCGAGAAAGTATTCGATCTGCCCGTCCTCGTCACTCGGCTGCTGGTAGCGCTTCATGAACAGCACGTAGTTCAGGTCGGCGCTGAGGTAGCCCATCAGCACGCGCTGCCCGAGCGGAAAGCGCATCAAGAACGGCCGCCAGTGCGCACTGAAAATGATGAAGCGCAAATTGACGCAAAGCGCCGTCGCCCAGATGACCCAGATCGGCGCGCCCACCGCCATCAGCGGCACGGCCGCCAACTGCGCGCTGCCGGCAAACACGGTGAAGGTCATGAACAGGGCCAGCGGCACGCCCAGCCCCGCCTTGACCATGGCCACGCCGGTCACCAAGCCCCAGGCGGCAATGCCCAGGCCGACCGACGACATGTCTTTGGCACCGACGCGAAACTGCGGGTGGCGCCAGGCGCTTTGGATCGAACTCATGCCCGTGATTGTCTCAGGCCCGGCCTTGCCGAACTGCGGTACACACCGAACCTCGATGGCGTCGTTTCAGGCGTGGCCGGTAGCTGCCAGGCATGCGGCAGCGCGCAGGTAGCGCGGGTCTCGTGTGCGCTCGTGTTCTTCCTTGCAGGTGAACACCATCTTGATCACGTGATCGTCATTGCCGGGCAGCGTGCGTTCAACCAGCGCAGGCCAGGCGGCCGCGGACCCGCCGGCAGCGCAGGGCCGGGACGGCGTGCTGCGTGCCACCACCAGCGCCGCCGCCCAGGCGGGCCAGAAGGCGCGCAATGCCGCAGGCGGATCGGCCACCGCCGGCAGCACCACCCGCAACGCATGGCAGGCGGTGACGAGGTGCAGCGCGGTGAAGCTCATGCCGGCCAGGTATTCGTCGATGGACGCGACGCACAGCGCGTCGAGCGTGGCAGCGGCGTCGCCGCGCTGCACCGCCAGCGGCGCGCAGGCGAGTTTGAAGGCATTCGACCCGACGACTTCCGTCAGCCGCTGCGAAATCGGCGGTTGCTGCCAGCGGGTATCGAACAGCGCGCGGGCACCGAACAGGCGTGACAGCGCGTCCGCAATCGGCAAGGCCGTGCCATCGGGTGGCGGCAACAGCCTGCGCTGGGACGCCAGGTCGGCCAGGCCGCTGGCCACCTCGCCGGCGTTGTCGAAGCGGCACCCGTAGGCGAGCCGAATCAGGCTGTGGAACGCGGTGGACGCAGGTGCCTGCAGCAACCGGTCGAGCCAGTCGTGCTGAACCTTTTCGGCACCGTCGCGCCCGATCTCGCCGCTAAAAAACGCCAACAGATCGGTGTATCGGTCGCGCTGCGAGAAGGCCGCGCGCGCATTCTGCGGCGAGGCAATGGGGTCGGCTGGCCGACAGTGCACTGGCGGCAGACGCATCGCGTACCGGTCGGCGAAGCTTCGCAGCGCCCCGGCCGAGGCACCCAGCCCGAGCAACGCGCCCAAGGCCATCGGCAGGTGATTTGAGAACCCCTCGACCGTCAACAGCCCCGCAGTGCGATGTCGCTGCGTGAGTTCGAGGTAGGCCGTGCGGGATGTCATGCCCCAACCATAGTGGCCGGCGGCCGCTGCGCCAAGGGCGGCTGCGCTATGCCGTCGATAGCTGCCGCGCCTGGCTCGACGTCAATGCGCCTTCGATTCCTTCGCCTTGCCCACCGGCTTGGCCGCGGGCTTCTCGGCAACCGGCTCGGCCTCCTCGGCCGGCTTCGCACTGGCGATTTGCGTGTTTCCTTGAGGCGGCACCGGCTCGATCTTGTTCTCGCGCATGTAGTCGTTCATGTCGCGCCAGCCGGCAAACACCGCCGCCCTGTCGGCCTTCTTGTTGAGGGCGTAGCAATCCTCGATGGCGCGGCCGGCATGGCGGCAGGCACCGCCGACGGCCTTGCCGTCCGCCTCACGCACGGCGGCCAGCTTCTCGGGTGAGTCGAGCCCCAGCATCTCGCAGCCGCTCAGCAGGGAAGCGCCGATCAGGACAGTGGTGAGGACAAGGCG
>JANNEI010000135.1:0-1606 GCA_031378565.1 Burkholderiales bacterium | reverse complement strand
GCTGAAGGGCGCGCCGTCGCGGCTGGTGGCGCTCAGTTCGACCGGCCACAAGATCGCCGGCGTCGACTTCGACGACATCCACTTCGAGCGCCGCGAATACAACAAGTGGAAGGCCTACGGCCAGGCGAAAAGCGCCAACGCGCTGATGTCGCTGGGCGTGGACTTGCGCCACGGCGGCGACGGCATCACTGCCAACGCAGTGCACCCGGGCGGCATCATGACCGGGCTGCAAAAGTTCCTGCCGCTCGAAGAGATGCGCGCGATGGGTTGGCTGAAGCCCGACGACACGCCGCTGGACATCTTCAAGACGCCCGAACAGGGTGCGGCCACCAGCGTGTGGGCGGCCACCGCGCCCGAGCTGGCGGGGCACGGCGGACGCTACCTGGAAGACTGCAACGAAGGCCGGCCCGCCGAGCCGACGAATCGCGTCTCGGGCTACTCGCCGCACATCATGGACGCGGCGGGGGCCGACAGGCTGTGGGTGGTGTCGCAGGCGCTGCTGGCGGCAGCCTGATGCTCAATGGCTCCGTGCGGCCAGCCAGGCACCGAGTGCCGCGAACACCTGGTCCTGCTCCGGCTCGTTGAAGATCTCGTGGAACAGCGGCGCGAATTCGCGCGTGGTCAGCACACCGGCCGGCGCGGCGGCGGCGAATGCCTGGCTGCCGGCCGGGGCCACGCAGCGGTCGCTGCCGGCGTACAGCAGCAGGGTCGGCACGCTCCAGCGGGCTGCGTTTGCGCGCACAGATTCACCGCCGTCGACGATGAAGCGCGCCAGCCTCGGCGTGATGCGGTCGTGCACCAGCGGGTCGGCCTCGTAGGCGGCCACCACCGCCGGGTCGCGTGAAATCCACGCCGGCTTGAGGCCGTTGCCGATGGCCAGGTTCGGCACCAACGGTGCGGTCACCGCGAGCAACAACTTTTGCGCCGCGCTCATGCCGGCGTCGAGCGCCGGCGAGCTGAGTACCAGTGCTTCGACGGACCGCTGCCACGGCGCGGGCGACGACAGCAAACCTTCGGCCACGAAGCGCGCCGCCACCAGCCCGCCCATGCTGTGGCCCAGCAACACCAGCGGGCCGGCGTGTTCGGCGCGCACCGCATCGATCACGCGCGACAGGTCTTGCAGCAGCGAATCGGGAGCAGCAAGCTGGCCTTTGCCGCCGCCGCTGCGGCCATGCCCGCGCTGGTCGAAACCGACCACCTTCCAGCCCCAGCCGTTGAGGTGCGCGGCCACGTGCTGATAACGGCCGATGTGCTCGCCCAGGCCGTGCACGACCAGCACCGTGCCGCGTGCCGGGCCGCTCGACAACGCCAGCGGCCAGAGTCGAAGATGAAGCGCGATTCCATCGGCGGTTTGCAAGGTATCGTTCATGCGCGCAGTGTAGAAGCGCGCATCCCACACCGCACGGAGCTTCCATGAACGACTTCTTCCAGCTCGGCATCGAGCACGGCATCGCCCATTTGCAGCTCAACCGGCCCGAGCGCATGAACACGATGGCCCCGGCCTTCTTCCCGATGTTTCGCGACGCGGTGCAGCGCCTGCACGACGAGGCCGGCGCGCGGGTGCTCGTCATCAGCTCGACCGGCAAGCATTTCAGCGCCGGCATGG
>JANNEI010000132.1:0-4140 GCA_031378565.1 Burkholderiales bacterium | reverse complement strand
GGCCTGGTGTACCTGCCGCTGAACACCGCCTACCAGGCCGGCGAGATCGAGTACTTCATCGGCAACGCCGAGCCCGCGGTGGTGGTGTGTTCGGGCAAGAACTTCGGCTGGGTCAGCAAGCTGGCATTCAAGGCCGGCAGCGCCCACGTCTTCACGCTGAACGACGACCGAACCGGCAGCCTGCTGCAGCGCGCCGCGCCGCACAGCGACCGGCACACGCCCGCGTCGCGGCAGTCCGACGACCTGGCCGCCATCCTGTACACCAGCGGAACCACCGGGCGCAGCAAGGGCGCGATGCTCAGCCACGGCAACCTGCTCAGCAACGCGCTGGCGCTCAAATCGTATTGGGGCTGGGTGCAGGGCGACGTGCTGATCCACGCGCTGCCGATCTTCCACGTGCACGGCTTGTTCGTGGCCTCGCATGGCGCGCTGTTGAACGGCAGCAAGATGATCTGGTTCAGCCGGTTCGACCCCAAGGCGGTGCTGGCCCGGTTGCCCGAAGCCACCGTTTTCATGGGCGTGCCGACCTTGTATGTGCGCCTGCTGAGCGAGGCCGGCCTGACGCGCGACGCGTGCCGCCACATGCGTGTCTTCATCGCCGGTTCGGCACCGCTGCTGATCGAGACCTTCAACGCCTGGCGCGAGCGCACCGGCCACACCCTCATCGAACGCTACGGCATGAGCGAAACGGTGATGCTGACCTCGAACCCTTGGCACCCGACAGACGGTGAGCGACGCGGCGGCACGGTCGGATTTCCGTTGCCCGGCGTCGGCCTTCGCGTGGCCGGCGAATCGGGCGCGCCGTGCGCGGTGAACGAGGTCGGCGGCATCGAAGTGAACGGCCCGAGCGTCTTCCACGGCTACTGGCGCATGCCCGACAAAACGCAGCAAGAGTTCACCACCGATGCATCCGGCCAGCGCTGGTTCAAGACCGGCGACGTGGGGCGCATCGACGAACGCGGCTACGTGGTGATCGTCGGGCGCAGCAAGGACCTCATCATCAGCGGCGGCTACAACGTCTACCCAGCCGAGGTCGAGGGCTACCTGAACGACATGGCGGGCGTGGCCGAGAGCGCCGTCATCGGCGTGCCGCACCCCGACTTCGGCGAGGCCGTGGTGGCCGTGGCGGTGGCCCGCGACGGCACCTCACCCAACCCGGCAGCCCTGATCGCCGAGTTGAAGAGCCGCATCGCCGGCTTCAAGGTGCCGAAGCACCTGTTCGTTGTCAATGAACTGCCGCGCAACGCGATGGGCAAGGTGCAGAAGAACGTGCTGCGCGAGCAGCACAAGGCGCTGTTCGAGCCAGGATGAAACTGCCCCCACGTCGCTTCGCTCCTGCCCCCCGAGGGGGCGGTCAGTGGCTTCGGGCGGCCGGGCGCCACTGACATGAGCGCCGACCCGGGTTCGCTGGACGACACCTGCCCGCGCTGCCGGCAGGCGTTTCATTGCGGCGTCGCCGATGCCGCGCCTTGCCCCTGCACCGACCTCGCGATGGCACCCGGGTTGGCGGCCGCGCTGCGCTCGCAGTTCGACGGCTGCCTGTGCCGGGCCTGCCTGACCTGCCTGAGCGAGCTTGCAGTCGCGCAGCCGCGGGCTGTCATGGACGAGGCGCGTTCACTGACTGGTGCCTTGCCTCCAGCGCATCCAGCTGATTGAAGGCCGCGACAAGCAGGAAGGGCAGCATCAACAGCATGCTCCAGCCAGCCCCGCCGACCGTTCCCCACCAGGCCAGCTGTTCGGCGAACGCCGGAATTCTGGGCGGCAGCGCAAACCCCAGCAAGAGGATTGCCAGCGCCACCAGGGCGGGTCTCCGCGACACGCCTTGCGCTGGAAAAAGCACCAATGCCGCCAGCAGCGCAAACACCATCAACAGCAAACTCGTGTGGCGTGGATTGGTCTGCGGGCTGAAGGCGAGTGCCAGACCCATGAGTGCGACCCATTCGACCGCCACCATTCCCAGGTAGGGCTGCGACCGCTGGGCAGCCGCACGCGGCCACACGAACATCGGCTTGTGCTTGTGCCTGTAAATTGCCCAGAAGACCAGCGCCGAAGCCAGCGCCACCGCCGAAGACGCCACCCAGGTTGCAGCCGTGGCCCCGGCCCCCAGCACTCGGGCAAAGCCGCTGGTGATCGAAATGCTGTGACCGATCGTGACCGGGTCGACATTCGCGCGTTGCAGCGTCGACGTGGCAACGCCGAGCAAGCCCGCCAGGCCTGACGATGCCTCGGCCCAGTGCTGTAGATTCACGCCCCACCCTGAGTACAGTGCCGGCAGCAGCGCGAACCCGACGATTCCGACAATGAACCACGCCGCTGCTGCAACGCGCCTGCGCAACAGCAGGTAGGGCAGAAACACCAGCGGCAGGTACTTGATGTTGAATGCCAGGCCCAGCAGCAGGCCGGCCAGCCAGGGCCGGGAATCCAGCCAGCGCAAAGCCAGCAGCACCGCCGCCATCATCGGCACATTGGTTTGCCACATCTGCAGTTCGCCGCGCAAGCGCGTGGCCGACAGCAAGGCGGCCAGGGCGACGACCGCGATGAGCGTGTCGAACGACCCGTCCATCTCGAAGCGGCGAATCACTTCAGCCGAGACGACGACGGTGCAGAGCAACGCCGTCGCCAGGTTCAACACCAACATCAGCGTCGCGGCGGCCTGCACCGACATCGACGTCAGCGGCATGAACAGGAATGCGATCAGCGGCGGGTAGATGTAGCCATGCATCCCCGAGTCGTAAGGGTCGGTGCCTTCGCGCATGGCGCGCGCAGCGAAGTAGAAGTGCTCGAAGTCGCCGCAACCGGTGACGAACACACTGGCGACACCGCCGTATGGAACGCCGTGGATCCGGTGAGCAGCCACGGTCCAGAACCAGAGATACACCAGAGCAATGACCGCGACGGCGAAGAACAAGCGCGTTGTGCGCCGAGACGAAGACGATGCTGGTCGATCAAACATTGAAGGGGTGCTGAGGCTGCCGACGCAATTTTGAAGCTGCGGGTGCCGCTGCCGGCGCTATTTTGACGCCGCCGGTGCCGGATTCATTCGGACGCCGCCGGTGCCGGATTCATTTTGACGCCGCCGGTGCCGGCGCGTGCACCGCGTCGGCACCGTGCTTCTCTCCGCCCATGTCCACATCGGCACCGCTTTGCTTGAGGATGAACAGCGCGAGCGCGGCAAAGGCCACGAAGGCCAGCAGGATTTTCCACATGATCGAACGCTTCCGGTGAGGCCTGAAATGAAAACGGGGCGCACCGCGCGCGGCGCGCCCCGAGGTCAACGAAGTGACACGGTTCAGTCGTTGGCGTAGATGTCAACGTCCTTGGTTTCACGCACGAAGATCATGCCGATCACGAAGGTGGCGGCCGCGATGATCACGGGGTACCACAGGCCGTTGTACATGTTGCCCGTCTGCGCCACGATGGCGAAGGCCGTGGTCGGCAGCAAGCCGCCGAACCAGCCGTTGCCGATGTGGTACGGCAGGCTCATCGAGGTGTAGCGGATGCGGGTCGGGAACATTTCCACCAGCATGGCCGCAATCGGCCCGTACACCATGGTCACGTAGATCACCAGGATGGTCAGGATGCCGACAATGGACAACCACTGTCCGCTCATGAAGACAATCGGCTTGGCCTTGGCGGGATAGCCGGCTTCTTTCAGCGCACCGGCGACGGCCTTCTTGAACTCGCCGTCCTTCTTCTTCGCTTCGTCAGCGGGAATGCCCTTCGAGGTGTAGCCCTCGATCACCTTGTCGCCGATCGCGATCTTGGCGGGGCCGGTGCCGACCACGTTGTCGTAGCTCACCGAGCTGCCCGCCAACACCTGCTTGGCGATGTCGCAGGAGCTGGTGAACTTGGCGGTGCCGGTCGGGTTGAACTGGAACGAGCACTCGCTCGGGTCGGCCGTGACGGTGACCTTGTTCTTTGCCTGCGCCGCAGCCAGCTCAGGGTTGGCCTGCTCGGTCAGCGCCTTGAACAGCGGGAAGAAGGTGAGCGCGGCGATCAGGCAGCCGGCCATGATGATGGGCTTGCGGCCGATCTTGTCCGACAGGGTGCCGAAGACGATGAAGAACGGCGTGCCGATCAGCAGCGAGAACGCGATCAGGATGTTGGCCGTGGGGCCGTCCACCTTCAGCGATTGCGTCA
>JANNEI010000046.1:0-5126 GCA_031378565.1 Burkholderiales bacterium | reverse complement strand
TTCGGCCGACAGCACGGCCAGCATCTGCTCGGCATAGGGCTGCCAGTCGGTCGCGCAGTGCAGCGTGCCACCGGGGGCCAGGCGGCTGGCCAGCAGGTGCACCAGCGGCGGCTGGATCAGCCGCCGCTTGTTGTGCTTCAGTTTGTGCCAGGGGTCGGGGAAGAACACGTTGATGCCGGCCAGCGAGGCCGGCGCGATCATCTGTTGCAGCACCTCGACCGCGTCGTGCTGGATCAGTCGCAGGTTGCTCAGCCCCAATTCACCGACACGCTTCAGCAGCGCACCGACGCCGGGTGTGTGCACCTCGATGCCGATGAAGTCGGTGTCGGGCACCGCCTGTGCAATCGACGCGGTGGCGTCGCCCATGCCGAATCCGATTTCGAGCACGCGCGGGGCGCTGCGTCCGAACGCAGGGCCGAAGTCGAACACGGCGGGCACGAAGGGCAGCACGAACTGCGGCCCGAGTTCGGTCAGCGCGCGCGCCTGCCCCGGGCCCAGTCGGCCGGCCCGCACCACGTAGCTGCGAATGCCGTTGCGTGCGGGGGCTGGACGGGTGTCGGCGGGAGTTGGCATGAGGACGAGACAGTGAACGCAGGGGAGGACGGTGACCCGAAAGTGTGCCCCACGCGACAGCGGCGTTTGACCGACACCTCGCCGAAACGCCAGGCGTGGCGCGCGCAGCCGTATCGATACGGAGCAATGCGCGGTCGGCACCCGGGCACCGTGCCCCACCGTACTAACCACAGGTCGCGGTGTTCGCGTTTGAATGGTAAACACGCACGCTGCCGATGCAATTGATGGCGTCCGATGCGAAACGTGAACACTGAAACAGGCGGGTCGATGGTGGATGCTGCCTCACGCGCGTGGTTGAAGGCGTTTCGGGCACTCGGGCTGATGGCCGTGCTGTGGCTGCTGGGCACACCGCAGTCCGGCCTCGCCGGCAGCATGACCCGCGCCACGCTGGAGCCGCTGTTTCCGCCGCCGCTGATGGTGGGCGACCAGAGCGCCGCGCTGGCGGCCTGGCCCATCTTCAAACGCGAAGCAGCTGGGCCGGCGCTGGTCGGCCACGTGTTCGAGACGGTGGACCTCGAACCCACCGCAGGCTACGGCGGCAAGCCGATCAACCTGCTGGTGGCCATCGACGTGCAAGGCAACTTCCTCGACGTGCGCCTGCTCTCGCAGCGCGAGCCGATCTTCCAGAGCGACAAGGGGAATGCGCAACTCGCCGCTTTCGCGGCCCAGTACAAGGGCCTGTCGGTGCGCCACGACGTTCAGGTCGGCAGCCCGAAGGGTGCGACGCTGCGCACCGACAGCCACGCCATCATCAACGGAGTGACCGCGGGCACGGTGACCGCGCTGGCCATCGACCGCAGCATCCTTCAATCGGCCAGCCGCGTGGCGCTGGCCCGGCTCGACGAGCCGCAGGCTGCGGCAGCCAGCCCGTCGAAGACGTCGACGCGTGGCGAACGTTTTGTGCCCAGCGGCTGGAACGAACTGGTGCAGGCCGGGTTGCTGCAGCAGATCAAGCAAAGCAACCGCGAGGTCGAACGCGACTTCGCCGGGACCAAGGGCGCAGGGCGCGACGCCGTCGGCATGATGCAGCCACAGGGCGCGGCCATCGACGCCTGGTTCGGCCTCGCCAACCTGGCGCAGGTGGGGCTCAACCTCCTCGACGTCTCGACCTGGGAGCGCGTGCGCGCGCTGCGCAACAGCGGCGAACTGGTCTTCGTCATCTACGAGAACGGCCGCCTCGTGCTCAGCGGTGAAGGTGAGTCCACGCGCAGTCCATCCGCGCTTCGCGCGTTGTTGCATCAGGGCGGCCGCACCTTCGAGCTGCGCGCGGTCGACCTCGAACCGGGGGTGCGGCTGGCACCGCCGCGCGCCACCAGCGGCCGGCTGGCCGTGGTGCGGCTGTGGCGCAGCGTCGGGGCCGTTCCGCTCGATCCGGCGCAAACACTCGCCCTGGAACTGCAGGTGGTGCGCGGCGGCGGCGATGCATCACAGCGTGCCGCGGTCTCGTTCACACAACCGTATTCGCTGACCGAACTGAAAGCATGGCTGCCGCAGGCCGAGGCGTCGGCCTGGGCGGTTTTGAAGCAGTCTTCGGCCCAGCGCGCCGGCGAGTTGATCGTGCTCGGCCTGGGCTTGGCGTTGTTGGTGCTGCTGCTGCTGCGCCAGCGCTGGGTGGCGGCCAACACGCGCCGGCTGCGCCTCGTTCGTGTGGCCTACCTCGTCTTCACGCTCGGCTTCATCGGCTGGGTGGCGCAGGGCCAGTTGACGGTCGTCACCCTGACCTCCGCGATCGAGGCCGTGGTCGCAGGGCAGGGCCTGACTTTCCTGCTGGCCGACCCGGTGACCGTGCTGCTGTGGGCCTTCGTGCTGGTGACGCTGGTGGTCTGGGGCCGGGGCACCTTCTGTGGCTGGCTGTGTCCTTTTGGAGCGATGCAGGAGCTGCTGAGCCTCGCGGCGCAGCGCCTGCGCCTCAAGCCGGTGCGCGTGCGCAGGCGGCTCGACGCGGCGCTGAAGTGGGTCAAGTACGGCGTGCTCGCCGTGCTGGTCGGCGGTGCCGGCCTGTCGGCGGCGTGGACCGAAACCGCGGTCGAGGTCGAGCCGTTCAAGACCGCCATCAGCCTGGGCTTCGACCGCGCCTGGCCATTCGTCGTCTGGGCGCTGTGCTGCGTGCTGCTGAGCGTGTTCGTCTTTCGCGGTTACTGCCGATACGTGTGCCCGCTGGGTGCGGCGCTGGCGCTCGTCGGCCGGGTGCGATTGTTTGCCTGGATTCCGCGCCGCCAGGAATGCGGCACGCCGTGCCAGAGTTGTCGCCACCGCTGCCACTACGAGGCCATTGCACCGGCCGGCGCGGTGGACTACACCGAGTGCTTCCAGTGCCTGGACTGCGTCGAGATCTACCAGGACGACAAGCGCTGCCTGCCGCTGGTCGTCGAGCGCAAGCAGTCCGCGGCGCGCCGCATCCCGATCCAGCCGGTGTCCACTTGATGAAGCCGGACTCCGACGGCCGCGCCCCAATGCACTCGCAACCCCGCACGCAACTCGATGCCGAACCGCGCACGCGCCGCCAATGGCTGCGCACCTCGCTCGGCCTGGGCGTCGCACTGGCAGGTGTCGGTGCGAGTTCATTGGCACCGGCAGCAACGTCGTCGCTGGTCTGGGGCGAGCGCGCGCTGCTCGGCTTCGGCACCACGCTGTGGCTGCGCGCGGCGCACCCCGAGGCCGACACGGTGCAGCGCGGGCTCGACGCCGCGGTGCAGGCAATCCGCCATGTCGAGGCGCAGATGAGCCTGTTCGATCCGGACAGTGCGGTTTCGCGCCTGAATCGCGACGGCGAGTTGCGCGGCGCAGACGCCGACCTGCTGCGCGTGCTGCGGCTGGCTCAGCAGGTGGCAGAGCGCAGCGACGGTGCTTTCGACGTGACGGTGCAGCCGCTGTGGCAGGCGTGGGATGCAGCGCGCCGCGCCGGTCGCGTGCCGACGGCGCAGGCGCTTGCGCAGGCCCGCGCGCGGGTCGGCTGGCGCGATCTGGAGGTGGGAGTCGACCGGGTGCGTCTGCGCCGCGCGGGCATGGCGCTGACGCTGAACGGCATCGCGCAGGGCTACGCCGCCGACCTGGCGCGCGAACGGCTGCGCGCGTTGGGCATCCAGCACGCACTGCTCGACACCGGCGAGTGGGCACCGCTCGGCCGGGGGCCGGGCGACCGGCCGTGGACGCTGGCGGTGGCCGACCCACGCGGGGTCGCCGCAGACGCTGTGCGCGCGGTGGCCGCGATGCAGGTCGATGGCCGCAGCGTGGCGACCTCGTCGGACGCACACACCACCTTCACCGCCGACCGCCGCCATCACCACATCTTCGACCCGCGCAGCGGGCAGTCGCCAACCCGGCTGGCGTCGGTGACGGTGGTCGCAGCGTCGTGCGCGCTGGCCGATGCGCTGACCAAGGTGATGTTCATGGGCGGCATCGACGACGCACTGGTGCGGGCTCGGCATTGGGGCGTCGACGTGCTGGCGATCGACAAGTCGGGCCGCTGGCGTGCGAGCCCCGGGCTGCGCCTGGCCGCGCAGGCTTGAAGGCAATTGACTCGCGCCGTTGCAGGCGCTCACCGTTAGAATCCACACCGTTCGCGGGTGTAGTTCAATGGCAGAACGGCAGCTTCCCAAGCTTCATACAGGGGTTCGATTCCCCTCACCCGCTCCACGATTCAAGCAAGGTCGTTGACCGACCGCTTTCCCGCCCCGGCGGGCCCGAACCGCTCGACCCTCGCGAGAACTTCCCGCCATGCCTGCCGAGCCTCCCGTGCGCGTCGTCTCCCTGGTTCCGCTTGGCCCCGAAGTCACCGACGCGTTGAGCCGGTCAGCGTTCGGTCCGTTCAGCGTCGAGCTTCTTCCGTCGCTGGTTGCGGCGCAGCAGCTCGATGGGTCGGTGGCTGCGCTGCTGGTCGGTGCAGATGAATTCGTGGCCTGCCTGGGCTCGGTTCCGGCAGTTGCTGCGGCGGCGCTGCTGGTGGTGTCCGACCAGCCGTCGGCATTGCAGATCGCACAGTGGCTTGAATCGGGCGCGCACGAGGTGTTGACGCCCGACGAATGCACGGCAGCCAGCCTGCCGCGGCGCATCCGCACGGCGATCGAGCGGCAACGCATCGATCGTGACGCGCGCACCGCCTACGCCACCGACCTGGGCACCGGCCTGCCGCACCAGCAGCAACTGATCGAGCACATCAGCCACCTGCTGGCCTTGCGCGAGCGTGAGCCGTCGCCGATGGCCTTGCTGGTGCTGCGCATCGAAGGGTTGGCCAACACCGAGGCGCGGCTGGGCCGCGAGGCGGCCAATGTGCTGAGGCGCAAGGTGGCGGTGCGCTTGCGTGCCGGCGTGCGTGCCAGCGATGTGGTGGCCTCGCTGGGCGAGGATTCGTTTTCGGTGCTGCTGGCGGCCATGCTGTCGGCCAGCGATGCACAACACGTCGGTGCCAAGTTGCTGGCGTCGCTGATCGCGCCGTTCAAGGTCGCCGGCCATGATGTGGCGGTGGCTGCGTCGCTGGGCATCGCCCAGTACCCGGAAGACGGCAGCCAGCCGCAGGTGCTGTTGCAGCGTGCGGTCGGGCTGGCGAATTCAGG
>JANNEI010000044.1:0-1825 GCA_031378565.1 Burkholderiales bacterium | reverse complement strand
GACGATCCCGATGGTGGCGGCGGTGTCCCGGGTGCAGGCCGTGGCCTACGGTGAAATCATCGCCACCGTGTCGAGCCGATCCGTCGGCCCGGGCACCCGCAAGAACATCGACGAATTCACGCGCACCACGGCCGACGCGGTCGAGAAAGTAGGCGGCGCGAAGCGGGGCAAGGCCATCATCATCATCAACCCGGCCGAGCCGCCGCTGATCATGCGCGACACCGTGCACTGCTTGACCGAGGACGAGCCCGACCAGGCGCGAATCACCGCGTCGGTGCACGCGATGATCGAGGAAGTGCAGAAGTACGTGCCCGGCTACAAGCTGGTCAACGGGCCGGTCTTCGACGCCAAGCGCGTGTCGGTTTACATGGAGGTCGAAGGCCTTGGCGACTACCTGCCCAAGTACGCCGGCAACCTGGACATCATGACCGCCGCCGCCGCGCGCACCGCCGAGATGTTTGCCGAAGAAATGCTGGCCGGCAAGCTCACGCTCGAAGCCGTGCCCGCGTAATCAATCCACTCCAGTCAGGAGAACTCGACATGAACCTGCAAGGCCGAAAAGTCACCGTCCACGACATGACGCTGCGTGACGGCATGCACCCGAAGCGGCACCAGATGACGCTCGACCAGATGAAAAGCATCGCCTGCGGCCTGGACGCTGCCGGCGTGCCGCTGATCGAGGTGACGCATGGCGATGGGCTGGGTGGTTCGTCGGTCAATTACGGCTTCCCGGCCCATTCGGACGAAGCGTATCTGGGGGCGGTCATCCCGCTGATGAAACAGGCCAAGGTGTCGGCCCTGTTGATCCCGGGCATCGGCACGGTCGAGCATCTGCAGATGGCCAAGGACCTGGGTGTTCACACCATCCGCGTGGCCACCCACTGCACCGAGGCCGACGTGTCCGAACAGCACATCACGCGCGCCCGCCAACTCGGCATGGACACGGTGGGCTTCCTGATGATGGCCCACATGGCCAGCCCCGAAAAACTGGTCAGCCAGGCGCTGCTGATGGAAGGCTACGGTGCCAATTGCATCTACATCACCGACTCGGCCGGCCACATGCTGCCCGACGACGTGAAGAGTCGGTTGAGCGCGGTGCGCGAAGCGCTCAAGCCCGACACCGAACTCGGCTTCCACGGCCACCATAACCTGGCGATGGGCGTGGCCAACTCGATCGCCGCGGTCGAGTGCGGCGCGAACCGCATCGACGCTGCCGCGGCAGGCCTGGGTGCGGGGGCCGGCAACACGCCGATGGAGGTGTTCGTGGCGGTCTGCGCGCGCATGGGCATCGAGACCGGCGTCGATGTGTTCAAGATCCAGGACGTTGCCGAGGACCTGGTGGTGCCGATCATGGATCACATCATCCGCATCGACCGCGACTCGCTGACCCTGGGCTATGCGGGCGTGTACTCCAGCTTCCTGCTGTTCGCCAAGCGCGCCGAGAAGAAGTACGGCGTGCCGGCGCGCGACATCCTGGTCGAACTGGGCCGGCGCGGCATGGTCGGTGGGCAGGAAGACATGATCGAGGACACCGCGCTCACGCTTTCACGTGAGCGCGACACATCCGCGCGCAAGGCCGCCTGAGGAACCACGATGGCACTCGACTCAAACACCATCGCCGGCCTCGCCGAGCACCTCGAATCCTGCCAGCTGCAGGCCCGCGACACCACCAAGATCACCGACGAGCACCCCGGCATGGACTGGGACGATGCCTATGCGGTGCAAGACGAAATCCTGCGCCGCAAGCTGGCCCGCGGTGCCCGCGTGGTCGGCTACAAGGCTGGGCTGACCTCGCACGCCAAGATGAAGCAGATGGGCGTCGACA
>JANNEI010000039.1:0-1757 GCA_031378565.1 Burkholderiales bacterium | reverse complement strand
GGTCGGTGAGCTGGCGGACCGTCTCGACCAGGCCGATGTAGCCGCCTGCCGCGCCCGCCTGGCCGACCGACAACTGGCCGCCGCTGGTGTTGGTGGGCAGTGTGCCGTCGTTCGTCAGCGTGTGGCTGCGCACGAACTCGGCAGCCTCGCCCTTGGCGCAAAAGCCCAGGTCTTCGTACTGCATCATCACCACGACGGGATAGTCGTCGTAGAACTGCACCAGGTCGATGTCGGCCGGCGTCACGCCGGCCTGCGCCCACAGGTCGTCGCGGTCCACCGCCCAGCCGCCGCGCGACATGATCGGGTCGTGCCGGTACGCGTTGTGGCGTTCGGTGGCGGCCAGCAGGCGGGCGAACGGCAGGCCCAGGTCGCGTGCCCGCGCTTCGCTCATCACCAGCACGCCCTCGCCGCCGGCGCAGGGCATCACGCAGTCGAACAGGTGGATCGGGTCGGCCACCACGCGCGCACTCATGTACTGGTCGAGCGTCAGCGGCTTCTTCATCATCGCGTGCGGTGTGGCCAGCGCGTTGCTGCGCTGAGCGACGCAGATGCGGCCGAAGTCTTCGCGCGTGGCACCGACGCTGCGCATGTAGTGCGCAGTGATGAAGGCGAACATCGCGTTCGGCCCGCCCGTGCCGTACGGGTTGGTGGCGTCGCGGGCGAACTGGCTGAAGCTGCCGAGCATCGAGCGGAACGAATCGACCGCGTTGGTGTCGCCCGCCACGCAGGCCACCACGTTCGCATCGCCGGCCTGCACCGCACGCGCGGCGCGGCGCACTGCCACCACGCCCGAGGCACCGCCCAGCGGCAGGTGGTCGAGCCAGCTTGGGGTCAGCCCGAGGTGCTGGGTGACGCCGACGGCCGTGTCGGGTGCAAGCGAAAAGCTCGACACGCACAGCCCGTCGATGTTGTCCTTCGCGATGCCCGATTGGCGCACCAGTTCGGCCACCACGCGGCCGATGAACCAGTGCGCGCCATGCGTCGAGTAGCGCTGGTAAGGCACCGTCACCGGCACCGCCACGGCGACGCCTTCGTAACTGGTGCGCGCGGTTCGGCTCATCGCGTGGCGTTCAACGCTAGCGCTTCTTCAGCGCGCGGGTGTCGATGCAGTTCGACTGGCCGGGCAGCGTGGCCGCCAGTTGTTTCAGCTCGCCGCGCTGGATTTTCTGCGACACGGTCAGCGGCAGCGCTTCCATGAAGGCCACGTAGCCCGGGGCCTTGTAGTAGGCCAGCTGGTCGAGCGCCAGCTGGGTGATCTCGCGCGCGATGCGTTGCGGCTCGTGCGCGGCGTCGGTGGCGTGCAGCACCACGCAGGCCAGCACCTCGTCGCCGCGCACCGCGTCGGGTGTGGCCGCCACCGCCACCGCCTTGACTTGGCGGTGCTGGGCCAGCACGCTTTCGACTTCGACGGCCGAGATGTTTTCGCCGCTGCGCCGTATCACGTTCTTGCGGCGGTCGACAAAATAAAGGTTGCCCTGCGCGTCGCGGCGCACCAGATCGCCAGTGTGAAACCAGCCATCGGCCCAGGCCTCGGCCGTCGCGTCCGCATCCTTCAGGTATTCGGTGAAGAAGCCGCGGCGCGCGTCCCCGCCCGCCGCGCGCACCCACAGCTCGCCGGGCTGGTCGATGCCCGCGTCAATACCCGCGGGACTGACTGCGTCGGTGACCAGGCGCAACTCGAGCGCAGCGCCGGCGCGGCCGAAACTGGCCTGCCCGACATGGCGCGGTTCGTGGTTGGCGATCACCACCGCGCCGGC
>JANNEI010000021.1:0-4879 GCA_031378565.1 Burkholderiales bacterium | reverse complement strand
ACGGTGATCATCTGCTCGGCCTGCCCCTTCACCTTGATGACCTCGACGAAGGTCTCGAAGCGCGCCCAGCCGTCGGGCGTCTGGTACTGGTCGGGTGCGTCGGGCCGCAGGCGTTCGAGGTACAGGTCCTGCACGTCTGGCCCGGTGTTGGTGAAGCCCCAGGCGATGTGTTCGTTCTGGCCAAGCACGACAAAAGGCAGCGCGGGCATGGTGGCACCGGCCACCTTCAGACCGGGCGCTTCGAGGCGCGCGAAGTACCACAGCGCGGGCGCGCTCAGTTTCAGGTGCGGGTCGTTGGCGAGCAGCGGCTTGCCGGTGTCGGTGTGCGAACCGTGCACCACCCAGTTGTTGGAGCCGATGCCTTCGACGCCCGATTCAGGCGCGAAATTCATCGCCTGCTGGCCCAGCTTTCCGTCGATGTTCAACTGCCGGAACAGGGCTGCGTAATCCGTGTCGATCAGCGGCTTGTCACCGGGGTACGGCGGCAGCAGTTCGTCGATGCGGGCCACCGGCAGCTTCAGCGCCAATCGCATGCGCAGCAGTTCGGTGCCCCAGTTGCCGCCCAGGTCCCAGGCCATCATGATGGCCCAGCCCAGGCTGTCTTCGGGCGTCCACGGTCCGGGTTGCAGGCCGAGAATCACGAACTCCGGCGGACGCGCCTTCATGGCACCCTGAATGAAGGCATTGATGCCCGCCGTGTAGGCCGTCACCGCGGCACGTACCTGCGGGCTGGCCCTGGTCCACTGCGCGCTGGCGGCACGCTTGACGCCCAGGGCGCGCAGGAACTTGTCGGTCTCCAGCGCGGGCTCGCCGAAGGCTTCCGCCAGCCGTCCCGAGGCAATGCGCCGATGCGTTTCCAGTTGCCACAGGCGGTCTTGTGCATGCACGAAGCCGAGGCCGAACATGGCGTCGGCGGCGGACGCGGCCTTGATGGTCGGAATGCCGTGCACGTCGCGCTCGACACGAACCTCGGCGGCCAGGCCTTGCAGCGTCAAGCTGCCATCGGTTTGCGGCAGCGCCTGCCGGCTGTAGACCCACAGCACAGCCGCGATCAGTGCCACCAGAAAGAGGATCAGCGTCAGAGCGCGGCGCAGCCATTTCATCTTGTTGCTCTCCATCCGCATCGATCGAACGGCAAGCGTAGCGGCGCGGCGCGGCTGGCGCATCGGGGCTTGTGCGGTGCGCCGACGCACCGATCCGACGCCGACCCGACGCCGATCTGGCGGTGTTACGGCTCGCTTTTCACCGCTTCGACAATGCCACCGTTGGAAACAATTCGATCAACCCTGCAAATGCACAGAGAGCACCATGCTGAACGAATTGATTTCCCGTTTGCGCCAACCCCGAGGCTTGCCTTGTTTGGCAGCCACTGGCCCGATGCGCACCGAGGTCTGCGCGCCGGTCACGCAGGCCGACGGCTGGCGGCATGGCCTGGACGAATGGTTGAGCGCCGGCTGGCCCAACAGCAGCCACGGCTCGCAACACGGCGAGCGTCAGATGCCGGACGCGACACCGTTGGCTTGGACAGCGCAACGGCATCCGCTGCCCGGCTTCGGCTTGCCCGAAGAACGGCTGGCCCGCGTGGCGGCACGGCGTGCCTTCGTCGACCTGAAGACGAGCTTCATGCGGGCCACCGCCGACATCGAAGGCAGCATGGGCGAGCTGTTGCAGCGCAAGGTGCGCCACACCCGCGAAGCCGTGGAACTGTGGCGTCTGCGCAGCGCCGTTTTTGCGGCGCTGCCCACCCACAACGAAAGCAGCCTCCTGCACAAACTGGAGCTGCACCAGCAGCTCGACAGCGTGTTCCCGCAGAGTGGCGAAGAGACAGGCTTTGTGCCGCTGTAGAAGCAGTTTCCTCTGAATGAAGACAGGGCTCCTGACGGAGCCTTTTTCATGTGGCGTCGGTGTCCGCACGCTGCGGCCCGGCTCGGCCCGGTGAATCGGCCGCGTCGGTCATCGCCCGCGCAATGCCGCGCAGGATGTGCACTTCCTCTTGCGTCAGCGCGCTGCGGTTCAACAACTGGTTCAGCCGCGGCATCAGTTTGCGCGGCGCTTGCGGGTCGAGGAAACCGATGCGCTGCAGCGCGTCCTGCCAGTGGTCCAGCACGCCCTTCACGGCCACGCCGTCGGCCAGCGTCGCGTCCGTGCTGCGGGCCGCCACGCCGAAGCCGCCCAGCGCCTGCCGCCAGTCGTAGGCCAGCAACTGCACCGCCTGCGCAAGGTTGAGCGACCCGTAGCCCGGGCCGGTCGGGATGCTGATGCAGGCATGGCAGCGGTAGACGTCCTCGTTGCTCATGCCGAAGCGCTCGCAGCCGAACACGAAGGCGACCCGGTGTTGCGTGGCGCTGAGCGTGTCGAACAGCGCCCTCGGCGCGTGGGTGGGCGGGCCGAAGTCGCGCGGCGTCATCGCAGTGGCACACGCGAACGAGATGCCGTCCAGCGCGTCGGTGAAGGTGTCCACCACCCGTGCGTTGTCCAGAATGTCGAGCGCACCGCTGGCCAACGAAATGGCGTCGGCCTTGCGCTGCACATTGGGGTAGCGCGGGGCCACCAGCACCAGGTCAGAGAAGCCCATCACCTTCATCGCGCGTGCCGTGGCCCCCACGTTGCCTGGGTGGCTTGTGCCCAGCAGGATGAAGCGCGTGGGGTCGGCGGCGGCGCGTTCGGGGCGGGTCGGCGGCGGGTGTGGGTCGGGCATGAAGTGGCCAGGAGCAGCAGGTAAAATCAGGATTATCGGCACCTCCGGGGGCCTCGCTCTTTCCCCCTGCCAAGCCCGATCCCACTCCCCACAGGTTGCCCCATGTCGCAAGCGCTGCACCCCATGCTCAATGTCGCCGTCAAGGCGGCCCGAACCGCAGGGGCCCTGATCAACCGGGCTTCGATGGACCTGGACCTGATCAAGGTCACCACCAAGTCGGCCAACGACTTCGTGACCGAGGTCGACCAGGCGGCCGAGCGGGCCATCATCGAGGTGCTGCTGACGGCCTACCCCGGCCACGGCATATTGGCCGAAGAGTCGGGCCGCGAGCATGGCGCGAAAGACAGCGACTACCTGTGGATCATCGACCCGCTGGACGGCACCACCAACTTCATCCACGGCCTGCCGGTGTACGCGGTGTCGATCGCACTGTCGTTTCGCGGCCAGGTGCAGCAGGCCGTGGTCTACGACCCGACACGCAACGACATGTTCTACGCGTCGAAGGGCCGCGGTGCGTTCCTGAACGACAAGCGTCTGCGCGTCTCCAAGCGCACGCGCATGGCCGAGTGCCTGATCGGCACCGGTTTTCCGTTCCGCAAGGGCGACAACTTCAAGCGCTACGTGCAGATGTTCGAAGCCGTGATGCAGAACTGCGCCGGCTTGCGCCGCCCCGGGGCCGCGGCGCTCGACCTGTGCTACGTGGCCGCCGGCTGGTACGACGGATTCTTCGAGACCGGCCTGAGCCCCTGGGACATGGCCGCGGGCTCGCTGCTGATCACCGAAGCGGGTGGCCTGATCGGCAACTTCACCGGCGAGGCCGACTTCATGTACCAGCGCGAAGTGGTGGCGGGCAACCCGAAAATCTACGGCCAGCTTGTGCAGACGTTGAGTCCGTTCACAAGGGTGCTCAAGGGCGATGCTGCGGCCAAGGCCACAGCAACTGCGGCAACGTCAACCCAGGCCGGGTCGACACCCGAAGACGCACTGGCCGCCACCGAAGACCCTCCGGTGTTGGCGGCACCCGTGAAGAAAGCAGCGGTGCGCATCCGCAAGGCCGACATGGCGGACAAGGCTGCGGGCAAGCAAGACGCACCGTTCTGATCATTCCTTCCTGTTGACGTAGCACCTGACATGGCCGGGCCCCTTGCTGGTTTGAAAGTGGTCGAGATGGCCGGCCTCGGGCCTGCGCCGTTCTGCGGCATGTTGCTGGCCGACATGGGCGCGCAGGTGCTGCGCATCGACCGGCCCGGCCCGGCAGGAAGGCCACACGACAGCCGCTTCGACGTGTTCGCGCGCGGCAAGCAGTCGCTCCCCGCCGACCTGCGCGAGCCGGTGGTGCTGGCCGCGGTGCTGGACCTGATCGACCAGGCCGATGCGCTGATCGAAGGCTTTCGCCCCGGCGTGATGGAACGACTGGGACTCGGACCCGATGTGTGCCTGGCCCGCAACCCGCGCCTGGTGTTCGGCCGCATGACCGGCTGGGGCCAGACCGGGCCGCTTGCCCACGCGGCCGGCCACGACATCAACTACATCGCGCTGGCCGGTGCCCTGCACGCCATCGGCCCGAAGGGAGAAAAGCCGACGGTGCCGCTGAACTACATCGGCGACTTCGGCGGCGGCGGCATGCTGCTGGGATTCGGCCTGGTGTGCGCCTTGCTGGAAGCCAAGGCCTCGGGCCTCGGCCAGGTGGTGGACGCCGCTATGACCGACGGCACCGCCCTGCTGTCGACCATGATGTATGGCCTGAAGGCGCAAGGCCAGTGGAGCAACCGGCGCGGCGACAACCTGCTGGACGGCGGCGCACACTTCTACGACACCTACACCTGTGCCGACGGCAAGCACATCGCCATCGGTGCCATCGAGCCGCAGTTCTACGCGCTGCTGCTGAAGCTGCTGGACATCACCGACCCGGCCTTTGCCGCGCAGATGAATCCCGCCGCCTGGCCCGACCTGAAGCAGCGCCTGGCCGCACTGTTCGCCACCCGCCCGCGCGACGCCTGGTGCGGGTTGCTGGAAGGCACCGACGCGTGTTTTGCGCCGGTGCTGGACTGGGACGAAGCGCCTCAGCATCCGCACAACGTGGCGCGTGAAACCTTTGTCGAAGTGGACGGCGTGTCGCAGCCGGCACCCGCGCCGCGCTTCAGCCGCACCGCGGCGGAACTGCATTGCCGGCCGGACGCG
>JANNEI010000794.1:0-2439 GCA_031378565.1 Burkholderiales bacterium | reverse complement strand
CAGAACCCGCGGATCATCAAGACCGTGTACGGAGCGGGCTACATGTTCTCGGCTGCCGTCACGTGGTCGTGAAGCCGGTGCCCCGGCCCGCCATGCCGCCCGGTTCAATCAGCCGTGGCTGGCTCGCCAGGAGCTGCGTCGGTGCCATGCCGAACATCTGCTTGAAAGCCGAGCTGAGGTGTGCCGAGCTGGCGAAACCCGCCTCGTGCGCCGCCCGCGTCAGCGTGCCTCCGCCCAGCACACAGACCAGCGCTGCGCGCAGGCAGGTCCATGTCCGGAAACGCCGGAAGGGCACGCCCGTCACTTGCTTGAACAGATGCTGAAACCGCGAGGCAGAAAGGCCCACGCGCGACGCCAGCTCAGCCGCATTCAGGCGCTCGCCAGGCGTGTCACGCAGGACGCGTATTGCTTCGTCAACCCGAGGATCGGGCCTGGTGAATTGCAGCGCGAGCAGCGCGGCGAGTTGCTCACCCGCTGAGGCCCAGCTTGCGCTCGCAGCCACGCCGCACAGCAGTTCGATCAACGCGGATTCGCCTTCGATGTCGAAGCTGATGCGCTGCCCGCGGTCACGGCAGCGACTGCGCAGCGTGGACAGATCGCGGCTCAAAGGGTCGACATAGAGAAACGCCACGTCGGCAGAAATCGTCTGCAAATGATGCAAGGCGTTGGGTTCGATCAAGGCGCTTCTGCACGAGCGGTAGCCTGCCGTCGGGTCGCGTGGGTCGCGGGCCACGCCGAGCGGTGCGCTCAGTCCGATGGCGAGCACCGCAACCGCATTGCGGTGCGCTGCCAGCCCGAATGCGGGGCCCACATAAAGCACCCGCGCACCCCAGTTGACCAGCACGGCACCGCTGCGACGAGTGCAGCCCGTTTCTGAAAGCCCGGACGCAACCAGACTCATACGATCACTGAAGTGAGATTCAACATGCCTGGAGAGAACAAGGAATGCAGCCACTCGTCACTGCCATGTTCATCATCGCCGGAATCATCCATCTGTTGCCGCTGCCGGGTGTGTTTGGCGCTCACCAACTCCATCGGCTGTACGGCGTGGCGATCGACGATCCGAACTTGCTGATCGCCATGCAGCACCGCGCAGTCCTGCTCGGTTTGCTGGGTCTTTTCCTGGTGGTCGCCGGGTTTCGAAGCGAGCTGCGTGTGTGGGCTTGCGCGGCCGGTTTTGTCGGTGCCGGCTCGTTTGTCGCATTGGCCTGGATGGTTGGCGGCCACAACGCGCTCATCGCTCGCGTCGTGATTGCGGACCTTGTGGCCATCGCCTGCCTGCTGATCGGTGCCGCGGCGGATTGGTTGGTGAAGCGAGCGTGATGCCACGCACTGCTGCATCGCGCTTTGCGCGATGAAGTGCACGTCCATCCGCCTCTCACCTCGGCAAAAACAGCAACCAGTAAACCAGCAGCGCATTCACCAGCACCGACACCGCCAGCGCGATCTTCCAAAGCGCGGTGGGGTCACGCGCCACCAGGCTGGACGCGGCTGGTGCAGACAGCGGGCGCGACGCACCGCGCTGCAGCGCCAGCATCAACTCTTCAGCGGTCTCGAAGCGCTGCTTCTTGTCGCGCGCCACCGCCTTCAAAGCGATGTGGTCGAGCCAGATCGGCACCTCCGGCCGCAGGCGCGACGGCGGCTTGGGGTCGCGCCGGAAGGCGAGCTTCTGATACGGCTCGACCTCGCCGTACGGCAGGTGACCGGTGAGCAACTGGTACAGCGTGACGCCCAGGGCGAACAGGTCGGTTTGCGCATCCACCGGCTGGTCGTCCCACAGCTCGGGGTTCATGTAGCTGGGCGTGCCGGCGTGCAACTCGCGTTGCTCCACCGGCTCATGGCCGGACAAGGCCACGCCCAGGTCGAGCAGGCGCAACTGGCCGTCGTCGCCGAGGTGCAGGTTGGCGGGTTTCACGTCGCGGTGCACCACGCCCAGGCGGTGCAGGCGGCCCAGCGCGTGGGCCGCCGCCCGGCCCCACGCCACCACGTCGGCCACGGACATGCCCCGCGTGCCGTGCTGCCCTTTCTGCTGCGCCAGCAACTGCTCCAACGTGCGCCCGAAGTGCCAGTCGTACAGCAGGTAGAAGGCGCTGGCCTCGCGCACCTCGTGGATGCGCACGAAGCCTTCGTCGGCGCGCACGCCCATGCGCTCGCTGACGCGCGCGCTCAACCACGCTTCATGCGCGAGCATGGCGCGTTCCTGCGGGTCACTGGCGCGCGCCGGGTGCAACGTCTTCAGCGCTTGCAGTTCGCGGGTGGCGGGGTCGCGCACCTGGTACAGCAAGTGCACGCCGGTGTCTGCCACCAGGGCGGTGACGATGCGCTTGTCGATCATCTCGCCCACCTTCAGGCGCGGTGGCACCGGCAGGTGGCGGCTGCGCTGCAGCGCATCTTCCAGCCGCGAGGCGGCCAGGCCGCGCACGCGCACGACCAGCGCGG
>JANNEI010000790.1:0-2180 GCA_031378565.1 Burkholderiales bacterium | reverse complement strand
GTACACCGTGCGCGCTTCCAGCTGCTTTTGCGTCACCGTGCCGGTGTTGGCGGAATCGGCCACGCCGACCAGGCCGGTGCTGGTGCCGGTGACGACGACGCGCTCCAGCGTCTGCTCGCCACCGGCCCACGCGGTGGATGCAAACACGGCGCTGACCGCGATGCAAAGGGTGTGTCGGTTCATCGCGTCCGGGGAACGACGCGACGGCGATGTCAGCGGCTGCCGGGCCGGCCCGCTGAAAACGGATTCGTGATTGGGTTTCATGAGGTTTCTCGTTGGGTCGCACACGGGCGCACCGGCGTCGAGCCGGTGCGCGCGCAGTGCGCGATCTGTTCATTCGGGGGTGGCTGCGCCGGTTGCGCGCAGCGTGCGTCAGCCGCCGATGGCGACTGCGGTGACAGTGCCGCTACGTTCTCGGCGGACGTTCCAACCGTCGCGGATCGTGGCTGTCGATTGCGCCCGGCTCAGCGCGCCGCCACGCAGACGAGGTTGCCTCGGCCTGCCAATGATCGACACCACCCAGCAGGGCCAGAACCTGCACCACCGAGCCTCCCGACCCGCCGCCGCTTTCGCCAGACAGCGAATCGTTGGCACTTGCCGCGTCGACCGCCGTGACGCTGGCATCGGAGGCGGCGTGGTGGTGTCGCGCCAGCAGGGAATGCGCGTGCGCGGGTTGGCTTGCGGTGGCCACCTGCACCATTCGCCGGAAGTCTGCCAGCACGGGCGCAGTGTTCGACATGACCGCCTCGATCGACACGGGCTGGTGAAAGTGTCTGGCACCGAGCAGCAGCACCAGGGTGGACGACGCGCCGTAGATCGGCAGCGCCAGCAACAGGCACCACACCACCATTCGCCGCGCAGACAAGCAGAGTCGAGTGGACATCGGGCAGAGCATGCGCAATGTTACGCAGCCGCAGGGCCAATGGATGCGGTGCTGCACGGCCCGCAGGCAAAGCCGCGCACGGTCACGCGCAGGCACTCCAACCTGGTGCAAGCCCTGCGCACCAAGCACTGGCACGAGATTCGCATCGGTGATCCCCAATACAAGGCGCGCGCCCGCTTCTGGGGCACGGCCACCTGCTGAGGATCACTGTGACTGGCTTCAAGAGTTTCCTGAAATCGGGCCATGCGCCCACCCTGTTCGCGTCGTTTATCTACTTCACGTTTTCCTGCTGCATCTGGGTGCTCAACGGGGCGATGGCCCCCTTCATCAGTGAAAGTTTTCAGCTCAGCGCGGCGCAAAAAGGGCTGATGCTGTCGATCCCGATTTTTGCCGGGGCGCTGATGCGCTTCCCGCTGGGCGTGCTGGCGCAATACATCGGCCGCAAGAACGCCACGCTGGTCGAGATGGGGCTGATCGCCGTGGCCATGCTCTACGGCTTCTTCATGGTGCACACCTTCAACGACCTGCTGGCGATGGGCGTGCTGCTGGGCATTGCCGGGGCCAGCTTCGGTGTCGCGCTGTCGCTGGGATCGGGCTCGTTCCCGCCGCGCCACAAGGGCCTGGCGATGGGGCTGGTCGGCGCGGGCAACGTGGGCACCGCGCTGTCGGTGCTGGTGGCCCCGCCGCTGGCGCAGGCCTTCGGCTGGCAGGCGGTGTACGGCTTCGCAGCGGCGGCCATCGCGCTGCCGATGGTGGTGATGATCGTGTTCGCCAAAGAGCCGCCCGACCGTGACACGCACGCCGGCCTGCGCGAGCACGTGGCCTGCCTGTTCGAGAAAGACGGCTGGGCCTTCAGCCTGATCTACGGCATCACCTTCGGCGGCTTCATCGGCCTGGCCACCTTCCTGCCGACCTACTACTTCGACCAGTTCCATGTCAGCAAGGTGCAGGCCGGCCAGTTGACGATGCTGGCCGCCTTCATGGGTGCGTCGGTGCGCATCTTCGGCGGCTGGATCTCCGACCGCTGGGGCGGCATCAACACCCTCAGCGCGGTGCTGTTGATCGTGACGGTCACGCTGGTGATGTGCGGCCTCAGCAGCACGTCGCTGGTGCTGACCACCCTGCTCTTCATGCTGTGCTTCGCGGCGCTGGGCGCGGGCAACGGCGCGCTGTTTCAACTGGTGCCGCTGCGCTGGCCGTTGAGCACGGCGGTGGCCGGCTCGATGATCGGCGAGGTCGGCGCGCTCGGCGGCGGCCTGGTGCCCAACGCGATGGGTTTGTCGAAGCAGCACACCGG
>JANNEI010000742.1:0-5153 GCA_031378565.1 Burkholderiales bacterium | reverse complement strand
GCCCAGCGAACCCATCCAGCTGAGGAACGGGTATTCGTTGCCGCCGAACCAGACGCCCAGCGTCTTGCCCTTGAAGTCGGCCTTGGTGTTGACGCCGCTGGCCTTCTTGCAGGTCAGCATCATGCCGCTGCGGTTGAAGATTTGCGCCACGTTGACCATCGGCACACCGGCCTCGCGGGCGGCCAGTGCGCTGGGCATCCAGTCGACCGTCAGGTCGGCGCCGTTGGCGGCCAGCACCTGCGCCGGTGCAATGTCGGGGCCGCCAGGTTTGATCGTCACGTCGAGCCCGGCCTCTTTGTAGAAGCCTTTCGCAGCCGCCACGTAGTAGCCGGCGAATTGCGCCTGCGGCAGCCACTTGAGTTGCACGGTGACTTTTTCCTGCGCGGTGGCCGAGCACGCGACGCCGGCCAATGCCAGTGCCAGCACAAGAGAGGTTTTACGCATAGATGAAACTCCAGGTTGTTGCCTTGCGGCGTGGGACGAATGATGACGAGCGCTGCGTCCCGGCGCAGCATGGAAAGCCCGAGGAAGAGGCAGAATTTTTTGCGGCACTCAAGTGCTGCGCCGTATCGACGGGTGCCAGAACGTGACGCGCCGTTCCAGCAGCCCCAATGCACCGTACAGCAACGATCCGGCCAGCGCCGCCACGAAAATGGCGGCCCAGACCAGGCCCATGTTCAGGCGCGCCGCTTCGGTGGAAATGCGGAATCCCAGGCCGGCCGTGGGCGAGCCGAAGAACTCGGCCACGATGGCGCCGATCATCGCCAGGGTCGAATTGATCTTCAGCGCGTTGAAGACGAAGGGCAGCGCCACCGGAATGCGCAGCGAGATCAATGTGCGCCAGTAGCCCGCGCCGTACGAGCGCATCAGGTCGCGCTCCATGTGGCCCGATTCCTTCAGGCCGGCCAGCGTGTTCACCAGCATCGGGAAGAAGGTCATCAGTACCACCACGGCTGCCTTGGAGTGCCAGTCGAAGCCGAACCACATCACCATGATGGGCGCGATGCCGACCAGCGGCACGCTGCTGGCCAGCGCGGCCAGCGGCAGCAGCCCGCGCTGCAGGAACGGGCTGCGGTCGATCAGCACGCCGACGCCGAAGCCCAGGCTGCAGCCGAGCACCAGCCCGATCAGCACCGAATGCAACACGGTCTGTTGAAAGTCGCCGGCCAGCGTGTCGTAGCTTTTCAGCAGCGCCTCCCAGATGTGGCTGGGTGCCGGCAGCAGCACGCGCGGCACGTCGAAGGCCTGCGTCAGCAACTGCCAGAACAGCAGCAACCAGGCACCGAACAGCAGCGGGGCACCGAAGCGGCCGGGCAGGCTGTGTTCATCGAGCGAAGCGACCCAGCGAACGCTGACGACGGCCACCACCAACAGCGCCAGCAGGGCAGGGATCAGCCAGCTTGAACTCATCGCCGGCCCCCGGGGGTCAGGTGTTTCTCGGCGAAGGCCACACAGCCGGTCAGCAACAAGCCCAGCAGCGCCGACATCACCAGCGCCGACCAGATCTGCACCGTGTTGCCGTAGTACGAACCCGTGAGCAATCGCGCGCCGAGGCCAGCCTGCGCGCCGGTGGGCAGCTCGCCGACGATGGCACCGACCAGCCCGGCGGCAATGCCCACGCGCAGCGCGGGGAACAGGTAGGGCAGCGACGCCGGCACGCGCAGCATCCAGAAGGTGTGGTTGCGCGTGGCCGCATACGTGTGCAGCAGCTCCAGCTCCAGCACGCCGGGCGAGCGCAAACCTTTCACCAGCGCCACCGCCACCGGAAAGAAACACAGGTACATCGAGATGATGGCCTTGGGGAACAGGCCGGTCATTCCCATGCTGCCGAGGATCACGATCACGATGGGTGCGATGGCCAGCACCGGGATCGTCTGCGAGGCGATGATCCACGGGAACAGGCTGCGGTCGAGCGTGCGCGAGTGGACGATCAGCACCGCCAGCACCGCGCCCAGCAGCGTGCCCATCACGAAGCCGAGCAGCGTCGCCGAACTGGTCACAAAGGCATGGAACAGCAGGTTGCGCGGCGAGTCGAGCGGCCAGCCGGTGACCGACTGCCACAGGTCGATGGCGATCTGGTATGGTGCCGGCAGCACCGGGCGCTCCATGGTCCAGGTCAGCGGGGCCAGGTCGAGCAAAGTCCATCCGGGGCGGTCGGCCAGCACGCGCTCGATCACCTGCGGCGCGTTCAGCCACAGCGCGGCGGCGTACCAGAGCACCAGCGCCACGGCCAGCACCGCCAGCACCGGGCCGACGCGCTGCCAGCGTGTCAACGCGGCCTCAGCCATGACCGCCTTGCAGCGCCAGCCGCACGCGGTGGGCCAGCGCCATGAACTCGGGCGTGTCGCGCACGTCCAGGCCGCGGTCGGCCGGCAGGGTGGAGGCTATGACTTCGACGATGCGCCCCGGCCGCGGTGACATCACCACGATGCGCGACGAAAGAAACACCGCCTCGGGGATCGAGTGGGTGACGAAGACGACGGTGCGTTTTTCGCGCGCGGCGTCACCGCGCCACAGTTGCAGCAACTGCTCGTTCAGCCGGTCGCGGGTGATCTCGTCGAGCGCGCCGAAGGGCTCGTCCATCATCAGCAGCTTGGGCTCGAAGCCGAGTGCGCGCGCGATCGACACGCGCTGCTGCATGCCGCCCGAAAGTTGCCACGGGTACTTGCCTTCGAAGCCGGTCAGCCCGACCCGCTCGAGCTGTTCGAGCGCAATCGTGCGCGCCTTCGCCTTGTCGATGCCGTGGATCTGCAGCGGCAGGCACACGTTGCCGAGCACGGTGCGCCAAGGGAACAGCGCCGGTGCCTGGAACACGTAGCCGTAGGCACGGGCGAGGCGTGCGTCATGCGAGCTCATGCCGTTGACGCGAACGCTGCCGGAGCTGGCCTGTTCCAGGTCGGCAATGACGCGCAGCAGCGTGGTCTTGCCGCAGCCCGAGGGGCCGATCAGCGAAATGAATTCACCGTCCGCGATCTTCAGGCTGACGCGGTCCAGCGCGGTGACGGTGTTTTCTTTGGCGGGGTAGGCGACCGAGACGTTCTGGACTTCGACGGTGGGTGAGGGCGGTGTGGTCACAGGCGGGTTCTGTTCAAACGCACGCCGGATTGTTCGCGTGCGTCGTCCAGTTGGCGTACTCGCCACTGACCACCTGCCCGGTGCGCGCATCCACCTCGCCGGGCTTCAGCGCATGCATGCTGATGCACTGCGGCACCGGGCACACCGAGACGCACAGGTTGCAGCCGACGCACTCGGCGTCAATCACTTCGAAGTGGCGTTGGCCGTCTTTCAACGCCGTGATCGCCTGGTGCGAGGTGTCTTCACACACCACATGGCAGCGTCCGCACTGGATGCACAGATCCTGGTCGATGACAGCCTTCTCGATGTGGTTCAGGTTCAGCTGGTTCCAGTCGACGATGGACGGTACGGCGCGCCCGCGGAACGCGTCGATGTTCGCGAAGCCCTTGCTGTCCATGTACTCCGACAGTCCGCTGCACAGGTCTTGCACGATCCTGAATCCATACGTCATCGCGGCCGTGCAGACCTGCACGTTGCCGCAACCCAGCGCGATGAACTCGGCTGCGTCGCGCCAGGTCGTGATGCCGCCGATGCCCGAAATCGGCAGGCCCGCCATGGCCGGCGTGCGCGCAATCTCGGCCACCATCGCCTGCGCGATCGGCTTCACGGCCGGCCCGCAATAGCCGCCGTGCGAACCGGTGCCGCCGGTGTTCGGGACGATCAGCAGCGAGTCGAGGTCGACGCCCATCACCGAGTTGATGGTGTTGATCAGTGACACCGCGTCGGCCCCGCCGCGGTGTGCGGCGAGTGCGGGCGGCTTGATGTCGGAAATGTTCGGCGTCAGCTTAACGATCACCGGCAGCTTCGTGTAGTGCTTGCACCAGCGCGTGACCATCTCGATGTACTCGGGCACCTGGCCCACCGCCGAACCCATGCCGCGCTCGCTCATGCCGTGCGGGCAGCCGAAGTTGAGTTCGATGCCGTCGCAGCCGGTGTCTTCGACGCGCGGAAGAATCGCTTTCCACGACGCTTCGTCGCACGGCACCATGATCGACACCACCATCGCGCGATCCGGCCAGTTGCGTTTGACACGGGTGATTTCTTCGAGGTTGATCTCCAGCGGCCGGTCGGTGATGAGTTCGATGTTGTTGAAGCCGATCAGGCGACGGTCCTGCGAGTACAGCGCCGCGTAGCGCGGGCCGTTCACGTTGACGATCGGCGGGCCGGCTTCGCCCAGCGTCTTCCAGACCACGCCTCCCCAGCCCGCCTCGAAGGCGCGCACGACGTTGACTTCCTTGTCGGTCGGCGGGGCCGACGCGAGCCAGAACGGATTCGGGCTCTTGATGCCCGCGAAGGTGGTGCTCAGGTCGGCCATGGCGATGTTCCAGTGATCTGCCGTTGAATCAGGCCGCAGTGCGGCGAACGCGCGCAAAGGCGGGCGCGCCGACGAGGGCGCTGTGAATCGAATGGGCAGCGATCTTGCCGTGCTCGACCGCTTCGACCGTCAGGTCATGGCCGCCGTGCGTGCAGTCGCCGCCGGCCCAGACGTTCGGCATGGTGGTGCGACCTTGGTCGTCGACGACGATTCGGCCCGCCAGCCGCGCCAGAGTCGCTATGCGGGGGTCGGCCAGCAGCAGCGTCTGACCGATCGCCTTGAGCACGGTGTCGGCCGCCAGCGTGAAGGTGTCGCCGGTCTCTTGCAGGCGGCCGTCGAGGTCGCGCACGCTGGCGAATGTGGCGCCGGT
Organism: Burkholderiales bacterium; assembly: GCA_031378565.1. Classification (GTDB taxonomy): domain Bacteria; phylum Pseudomonadota; class Gammaproteobacteria; order Burkholderiales; family Burkholderiaceae_C; genus JANYJJ01. The sequence continues at coordinate 393 of JANNEI010000742.1, read as the reverse complement.
CACTTGCCCCGCTTCGGACTGCAGCGACTTCAACACGGCATGGGTGCGAATGGTCACGCCGTTCGTCTGCGACCACTGCTGCTCGTGCTGCGAGGCCGGCATCTGCGCCTGGTCGCGGCGGTACACGATGGTGACCTCGTCGGCCCCCAGCTTGCGCGACTGCACGGCTGCGTCGATGGCCGTCATGCCACCGCCGATGACGACGACCCGCCGCCCGACCGGCAGGGCTGCAAAGTCACTCGCCTGACGCAAGCCGGCGATGAATTCGACTGCATTGCCGACGCCGCCCAGCGTCTCGTCGGCCAGCCCCAGCGCATTGACACCGCCCAGGCCCATGCCGAGAAACACCGCGTCGAAGGCGTCGGTCAAGCCGGTCAGCGTGACTCGTTCGCC
>JANNEI010000703.1:0-8218 GCA_031378565.1 Burkholderiales bacterium | reverse complement strand
CGCCTGCGCGTTCTGGCTGCCGGGGGCGTAGCCGAAGCCTTGCAGAAGCGGCAGCGCCAGCCCGGCCGCCAACGCGAGGTTGAGCTTGGTCGCGAAGTTCCACCAGCCGAAGTACGCCCCTTCGGCCAGCCCGCTGTGGCCAGCCCGCTGGATCAGTCCGGCCAGCAGGGCGCTGGGCAAGGTCAGGTCGGCCCCCAGCGCCACGCCGCTGAGCAAGCAGACGACGGTGAAGGCGGCCACATCGCCGCTGCCCAGCAGCCCGGCCCAGGCGAACACGGCGATGGCCAGCAACATGCCGGCGAGCCAGGTGGGCGACAGGCCGAAGCGCTTCACCGCGCGCACCCACAGCGGAATCGACAGCGCGCCGGCAGCGAAGTAGCTGGCCAGGAACAGCGGCTCGTACGCGGCCGCCTGCAGCCGGTCGCGGATGAAAAAGAGCACCAGCGTGGCGGGCACCGCGCTGGCGATGCCGTTCACCAGATAGATCGCCATCAGTGTGCGAAACGCCGGGTTGCGAAACGGCAATGTCATCGGCAGCGTCACCGGTACCGCGCCGACGGCTGCGTGCCGACGCGCCGGTCGCGGCGCGCGCCACAGCAACGCCACGCCAACCGCCAGCGCCACCGCAAACACAAGCGTGGTCACGCCCAGCCCCGCCACCGATGGCAGCACGCTGGCCACCAGCACCCCGGCCAGCGCCAGGCCCTCACGCCACGCCACGATGCGGGCGCGCTGCGCCTCGTCGCCGCCCAGGCGTGCGCCCCAGCTCTGGTGAATGACGGTCACGACGCTGAAGCTGAGGTAGGTCACGGCCAGCCCCCCCGCGCACCACACCAGCAAATCGGTCTGACCTTGCACGACGGGAAAGAAAAGCGCGCGGAAGCCGAGCGCCAGCACCACAGCCGCCGCGGCGACGACGGCCAAGGCCTGGCGGGCGCTGCGCGCAAACAAGGCGTCGGCCCAGCGGCCGATCAGCGGGTCGGCCACCGCGTCGAGCAGTCGCGCTGCCAGCAGCACCGCGCCCAGCAGCGCCAGTGGAATGCCGTACTCGCTGGCGTAGTGGTTGGGCAACACCACGTACAACGGCAGCGCCACGAAGGCCAGCGGCAGACCCAGCCCGCCATAGCTCAGGCCGTGCGTCCAGCGGCCGGGCCAGGTCGGCGTGGTCGGCAGGGTCGGCGAGGGCGGCGTGGCCGCGGCAGACGCTGTCACCGTGTCCGCACCCCGTGAGCTCACGAACCCGCCCGCGCCGGGCCGAGCAAGGCGTCGCGCAAGCGGGGCTCCGAGGTGCGCGGCGACAGCCAGATGCCGAAGAAGAGGCGGGTGAACTCGGCGTCGCGCACTTCACCGCGCAGCTTGCCGTTGACGAACAGGCGCGTGGCCGCCCCCGGCACCTGCACACCGGTGATGCGATCGCCCTTGTTCACGTCGATGAAGATCTGCTTCAACGCGGCCAGCCAGCGCTGCGCTGTCGAGTCGGCCACGTCGCCGATGCGCTTCATTTCTTCGATCGACCGCTCGGCGATGAGTGCGCCGTTCAGCGCGCGCGCATATTCGAGTTCGAGCGCCAGCGCAGCCTTGGCGTGCTCGGCGGGGTTGAAGCCGTCGCGCACCCACAGCCGCGCGTCATACACGTTCATCAACATGAAGGTCAGACGGCCGCTGCCGATCAACCTGGCGTCGGGCAGTTCGGCCAAAACTTCGGGCGGCGCGCTGACTGCTGCCCGCGCCCAGCTCCACAGCGGCAGGCTTGCCGACGCAACCAGGGTGCCCAGCACCGTCCGACGGCCCGGGTGCGGCAAGCCGGCCATGCTCACTCGCGCTGCAGCGTGAACTGCATGACGCTGGTGTTGCCGGTGGCGAAGGCCGCCTCGCAGTAGCCGAGATAGAACTCCCAGATGCGCATGAATCGGGTGTCGAAACCGAGCTTGCGCACGCGCACGTCCTGGCTCAGGAAACTGGCCCGCCAGCGCTTCAGTGTTTCGGCGTAGTCGAGCCCGAAGTCGAGTTCGTTGACCACCGTCAGGCCGGCCGCCGCGGCCGCCTTGCGGAACTCGAGCGGGCTCGGCAGCAGGCCGCCGGGAAAGATGTACTGCTGGATGAAATCGGTGGATTTCACGTAGCGGTCGAACAGGTCGTCGCGCAGCGTGATGCTTTGAATGCAGGCCTTGCCGCCGGGCTTGAGTTGCGCCTTCAACGTCTCGAAGAAGCTGGGCCAGTACTCGCGGCCGACGGCTTCGAACATCTCGATCGATGCGACGGCATCGAACGGGCCATCGGCAATGTCGCGGTAGTCCTGAAACCGCAGTTCGCCTTTCAGGCCGGCGGCCTGCAGCCGCTGCTGGCCCCAGGCCAATTGTTCTTTCGACAGCGTGACGCCGGTGACCTCTGCGCCGAAATCGCGCGCCGCGCACTCGGCCAGCGCGCCCCAGCCGCAGCCGATTTCCAGCACGCGGTCACCGGCCTGCACGCCACATTCGCTCAGGGCCCGGCGCACCTTGGCCCACTGCGCGTCCTGCATGCTGCGCGTCGCATCGCCTTCGAACCAGGCGCTCGAATAGTTCATCGTCGGGTCCAGCCACAACCGGTAGAACTCGTTGCCGAGGTCGTAGTGGGCGTGGATGTTTTTCTGGCTGCCGGAACGTGAGTTGCGGTTGAAAAGGTGGCGGGCGCGGTACAGCAGCGAACCCCACCAGGTGCCGTAGATGACCGATTCCACCTCGTCGCGGTTGGCGATGAAGAGCTTGAGCAGCGAGGTCAGATCGGGCGAGGTCCAGTCGCCCGCGATGAAGGTTTCGGCAAAGCCGATGTCGCCCGACTTCATCGCCGCAGCACAGACGTTCCAGTTGCGCAGACGCAGCACCGCGCGCAGTTCGCCTTCGACCGGCTGGCCGAAGCGGGTAGAACTGCCGTCGGGCATGAACACGTCGAGCGTGCCGTGGCGCAGGTTCTTCATCAAGCGGAACACGGCGCGTGCCGCCGCCGGTGCGGACTGCGGAAGGTCGAAGCGGGTGGGTGCGGTGGTGGTGGTCATGTCGTCGGGTGGCGGCAAGGTCGAACAACGGATGCGCTGGATTCAGCGCGTCAGGAAAACATCGGGCGCGTCGGGTTTGCGAAAGAACGGCACCCGCTTGGCCCACAGCCGAACCGCTTGCCAGTGGATGCGCGCGATCACGGCCAGCGTCATCAGCGGCATGCCGAAGAAGGCGCGCCGGATGCTTGCGGGCGACAACGCGGTCAGCACGCCCGACACACTGGTTTGCACCAGCGGGCCGTCGACGTCGTCATGGTCGAGGCGCACGACCGTTCTTGCCGGATTCATACGAACGCCGGGCGGTGCCGGATGCAGGTCGGTGCGCATGAAGCGGAAGCGGTAGCTGCCGGCCACATCGCAGAACGGCGAAACATGGAACACCTTGGCGGCATGCATCTCCTTGCCGAAGGCCAGCCCGGGGCCGCGCAGCAGGTAGCAATGGCGCTCGCCGAAGGTGTTGTTGACCTCGACCACGATCGCGGCCAGCGTGTTGTCGGCGCGGTGGCAATACCAGAAGCTGACCGGCTTGAAGGTGTAGCCCAGCACGCGCGGGTAGCAGTGCAGCCAGACCTCGCCGCTGGCGTCTGCAATGCCTTCGCTGGCCAGCACGCTGTCGATCCAGGCCAGGCTGTCGGCCCGGCCGTCGCCGTGGTCGCGATCGAAAAAACTGATCAGCCCGAAGCGGTTGCGGGCCAGCGCCGCCGACGGCATCGCGCGCAGGCTGCGCATCGGCAGCATCAGGAAATAGGTGGCGTACGCAAAGCTGTTGCGCGCCGGTCGCAGGCGGGTGTGGCGCACCTGCCCGATGCCGATGAGGGCTTGGGCGGGCGCGACGTTCACGCCGCTTCCTTGGCCAGCATGCCGGCGCGCGTCCAGCGGGCGGTGATGGCGTCCACCACCGCCAGGCCCGACAGCAGGCCGTCTTCATGAAAACCGTAGCGCGTCCAGGCACCGCAGAACCAGGTGTGCGCCGCGCCCTGCAGTGCCGGCACGCGCTTTTGGGCTGCGATGGCGGCCATGTCGAACACCGGGTGGGCGTAGTGGAATTCGCCGTGCACCGTGCTGGCGCGGGGTTCCACCACCGGGTTCAACGACACCACCACCGGCGTCTGGAAGGGCAGCGGTTGCAGGCGGTTGATCAGGTAGTGCAGGCAGACCGACGCCTGCTCGCGCGGCGCGCTCGTAGTTCCAGGCCGCCCAGGCCAGGCGTCGCCTCGGCAGCACCGAGGTGTCGGTGTGCAGCACGGCGCGGTTCGGGTGGTAGCGGATGGCGCCCAGCACCGCGCGTTCATCCGGCGTGGCATCCGCCAGCAAGGCCAGCGACTGGTCGCTGTGGCAAGCCATCACCACCTCGTCGAAGCGTTCCGTGCCGGCGTCGGTGCTTACCGACACGCCGGCCGATCCCACGCCCGGCGGAATGCGCCGCACGCTGCGCACGGGTGTGTTCAGGCGGGCGTCGGGAATGCGTTTCAGCATCTTCTCGACGTAGTGCCGGGCACCGCCTGTGACCGTGAACCAGCGGGGCCGGTTCGTCACCTGCATCAGGCCGTGGTTGTGGCAGAAGCGGATCATCGTGGCGATCGGAAACCGCAACATCTGGTCGGTCGGGCACGACCAGATGCAGCCGATCATCGGCAGGAAATACCAGTCTCGAAATTCGGCGCTGAAACGATGTTCAGTGAGGAAGTCGGCGATCGGCTGCCGCAACTGCTGTTCGCTGTTGCGCTCGGCAATCGCGGTGCAGACCTGGTTGAAGCGCAGCATGTCTTTCAACATGCGCCAGAAGCCGGGCCGCAGCAGGTTGCGGCGCTGGGCAAACACGGTGTTGAGGTCGCAGCCGCTCCACTCCAGCCCGAGGTCGGGCACCTGAACCGAGAACGACATTTCCGATGCGGCGGTCTCGACCTTCAGTTCGCCGAAGAGGCGAATCAGTTCGGGATAGGTGCGTTCGTTGAACACCAGAAAACCGGTGTCGACCCCGTGCGTCACGCCGTCCAGCGTCAGGTCGACCGTGTGCGTGTGACCACCGAAATAGCTGCCGGCCTCGAACAGCGTGACATGGGCCAGCGGTGCCATCGAGTGGGCCACGGACAAGCCCGAAATGCCCGAGCCGATGACGGCGACGCGGCGCATCAGGCAGCCGCTCCGACACACCGCGCACGAACCGGAGTAGACAAAAGGGTTGCACAGCGCCCCGCAGCGAACGAGGGAGGGAGGAGGGAGGAAAAGAACCGCTGCGAGATTTCAGTCGGCGAGGCCGACCGGCTGTACAACACAAAATCGTGCATCGCTCAGGCCCTGCAAACCAGGGTCCAGGCCGAGGCGATCGCCAGCAGCAAGGTCGCTCCGAAAGCTGCTGCGCCAGAAGCGGGTCTGACACGCAAGCGCTGCGCGAGTTCCGCCGCAGCATCGGTGCAACAGCGCAGGAGTTCGTGCGGGGCGGAGGCGGGTTTCGTGGTCATGGAAGGCTCCGGACAGGCGTTTCTAAACTGCTCGGTATGAAATATAACCGATCAGTCTTTGTCTTGCATCAAGCATCTGTTCGATGCCTCGGATGAAGGTCTGTTCGCCGGTCCGGCCTCGATCCTTGGATTGGGTGGCACAGGCTTCGACAGGCGAGACAGCGCTTGATGTCCATGAAATGTCCTGGGCAAACTGCTTTGGTGCAAGATGGTGCACGTGAAGACATGAAAGATCAAATGCCGCCTCAATGCGTGGCCGGGCGTCCATGAAACCGCTGACCCTGTCGATTGCCGCTGTCGAACGCGACACCGGTTTGAGCAAGGACACCTTGCGCGTGTGGGAGCGGCGTTACGGCTTTCCGACCCCCGAGCGCGACGCCGTTGGCGAGCGCGCCTACCCGCTCGACCAGGTGGAGAAGCTGCGCATCGTGAAGCGCCTGATGGACGGCGGTCACCGACCGGGGCGCGTGGTGCCGTTGCCTGTCGAGGCGCTGCAGCACCTCAGCGAGAACACCGTCGACTCGCCGCGCAAGTCGGGCGGGCCGGCGCTGCCGGACCTGCGTGTCTTCGTGGACTTGCTTCGTTCGCATGACGTGGACGGCTTGCGCCGCCAGCTCCAGCAGTTGCTGATGCGCTTGGGACTGCAGCGCTTCGTGTGTGATGTGGTGATGCCTTTCAATACGATGGTGGGTGACGCGTGGATGCGAGGCCAGCTCGAAATTCATGAAGAGCACGTCTACAGCGAGGCGATCCAGATCGTGCTGCGCGCAGCGCTGGCGGCGGTTCCGTCCGCCGCGCCGCTCGACCGCCCGCGCGTCTTGCTCACCACCTTTCCCGGCGAACCGCACGGCATCGGGCTGCTGATGGCCGAAGCGATGTTCGCGCTCGACGGTGCGAAGTGCCTGTCGCTCGGTGCGCAGACGCCGCTGTGGGACATGGTGCTGGCCGCGGCGGCGTACAGGTCCGACATCGTCGCGCTGGGCTTCACGGGCTGCATGAACCCGAACCAGGTGGTCGACGGCCTGACCGAGCTGCGCGCGAAGATGCCCCCCGAGGTCGAAATCTGGGTCGGCGGCTCGGCCCCTGTGCTGCACCGCAGGCCGGTGGTCGGCGTGACAGCGCTCGCTGCGCTGGCCGACATCAAGGCGCAGATCGAGCGCTGGCGACACGGCAGCATCTGAATGAATGATGGGCCGAATGGCTTTCGCGGCAACAAGTCGTCGTTGCCCAGCAAGGCGTGCGTGCGATGCGGCCGGTCCATGACATGGCGGCGCGCCTGGGCCAAAAACTGGGCGGATGTGAAGTTCTGTTCTGACCGCTGCCGGGCCGGGTCGCGAAGTGCCTCGCCTGCGAGCGGGCCGCTTCGGTGAGTGCCGTCGCTGCGCACGCCGTGCGCAATCTGGTGCTGGTGCTGGGCGATCAACTCAGCCTCGACAGCCCCGCGCTCGCCGACCTCGAGTCCCATCGGGATCGCGTGCTGATGATCGAGGCCCCCGGCGAGGCCGTGCATGTGTGGAGCCACAAGGCGCGCATTGCGCTGTTCCTGTCGGCGATGCGGCACTTCCGCGATGCACTGCGCGAGCGCGGCGTGCGCGTCGACTACGTTGGCCTGGCCGACAGCGCCGAACCCACGCTGCTGGGCCGACTGGCCGAGCAACTGCGTCGGCTGAAGCCGCAGACGCTGCGCCTGGTCGAGCCCGGCGAATGGCGGCTGTCGCAAGGCATCGGCGACATGGCGCGTGCCGAGAACGTGGCACTTCGCCTGCTCGATGACACGCACTTCATGTGCTCGCGCGCTGACTTCGCGCGCTGGGCCGGCAAGTACACGTCCAGCTTGCGAATGGAGTTTTTCTACCGCGAGATGCGGCGCAAGCACAACGTGCTGATCGACAAGTCGTCAGCCAAATCCGGCGAGCCGGAGGGTGGCCAGTGGAACTTCGACGCTGACAATCGCAAGGGCTACCCGAAACGCGGGCCGGGGCTGATTCCGCCACCGGCGCAGTTCGAGCCCGACGCCATCACGCGCGAGGTCTTCGCCGATGTCGAGCGACTGTTCCCCGATCACCCCGGCTCGCTGGCGCAGTTCCGCTGGCCGGTGACGCGCGCGCAGGCGCTGGCCGCGCTCGACGGCTTCGTCACCGCCCGGCTGCCCAACTTCGGCGACCACCAGGACGCGATGTGGTCGGGCACGCCATTCGGCTGGCACTCGCTGCTGTCGACCGGCCTGAACCTGCACCTGCTCGACCCGCGCGAGGTGATCGCCGCGGCCGAGGCGGCCTACCGCGCCGGCCATGCGCCGCTGGCATCGGTCGAAGGCTTCATCCGCCAGGTGATCGGCTGGCGCGAGTTCATCCGCGGCGTGTACTGGCGCGACATGCCGGGCATGGCCGGCGCGAATCACTACAAGCACCATCGACCGCTGCCGGGTTGGTACTGGACCGGCGAGACGAAAATGGCCTGCGCGCGCGACGCCATCGAGCAGACTCTGCAGCACGGCTATGCACACCACATCCAGCGGCTGATGGTCACCGGGTTGTTCGGCCTGCTCGCCGAAATCGACCCGAAAGCCGTGGCCGACTGGTATTTGGCGGTGTACGTGGACGCGGTGGAATGGGCCGAGTTGCCCAACGTCGCCGGCATGGCGCTGTACGCCGACGGCGGGCGCTTCACCAGCAAACCGTACGTGGCCTCGGGTGCCTACATCCAGCGCATGAGCAACCAC
>JANNEI010000687.1:0-2910 GCA_031378565.1 Burkholderiales bacterium | reverse complement strand
ACGCGGCAGATGGACTGCGCGAGGTGAACCAGCGCGGCCGACTGCCCCGCGTCGGGCGTTGCATTGGCCACCAGAAACGTCATCGAGGCCAAGGTCGGGATGGTGGTCGGCTTCGACTTCGGCGTCGATGTGCCGATGTCGGCCGCATCCCGCAGCGTGGCCGGCAGGTAAGCCTGCACGGCACGGCGGCTCGACGCCTGGTTCGGGTCGAGCGGCAACAGGCGCAGGCCGCGCCGCATCTCGGGCGACAGTGCTTTCAGTGTCGATGCGGGTTGCGGTTCGACGAGCAGCACCGCGTCCAGCGTGTCCCCTTGCAGCAACTGTGCGAGCGCGGCCGGTGCGGCCAGGTGAGCGTCGCGCGTGCCCGGCATGGCATTGCCGAACATTCGCTGATAAATCGTTTGGGCAGTCAACGCGCGGCCGCCGAATTCGGGGCCGACATTGATGCGCCGGCCCTGAATCTGGTGGATGAACCGCAGCGGCGAAGCGGCACGCACGACGACATGCAACTCCTCGGTGTAGAGCGGTGCCACGACGCCGATGTTCGGCCGGATGTCTTGCGCGGCGGCCGACCGCAGCGCGTCGTAGCGGACGATCGACAGATGCGACCGCGAAGCTTCCGCGTCCCCATCCGAACGCAAGCGCAACGACACCTGTGCGTCGCCCGCGAGCGCACGCGCCAGCTCGGCGGGCAGTCGCGGCGGGGCACCGCCTTCGGCATCGACTTGCAGATCGACGACCGGCAGCGCGGGTGCGGTGCCCGCTGGTTTGGCGACCGATGTGGTGACCCGCGTGGCGACCGCTGCGGGCGGTGGCGCGTTGCCGAGCGATGGCAGCGGCGGATCGACGGCTTGCTGCTCCGCCAACACCAGCAGCAGCCCGCACAGTGCGAGCGTGCAGAGTCCGATCGCCCAAGGCCACCTGGCGCGCAGCGTGCCAGCCGCCATCGGCGGCACCGGCACCGCTGCCGGCAGCGGCCGCGACGGCACGGGCGGCGCACCGGGCGCGACCGGCCTGGTGCCGTCATCGTCGACCCACGCCCCGTTGCAGCTCAGACCGCGGTTGCGCGCCAATGTGCCGGCGATGTCGGCGTAGATCTGCTTCAGGTGCAGCGATGTCGTCGGTTCGGCGCGTTCGATCGTCGTCGGCCGGCGGGTCACTGCGCGCAGGTGGGGGATGCTGGCGGGCACCGGCCCACGAAACCCGGGCTGCGCCTGCGTCGGCGTTGGCACGACCGCCGGCTCACACCAATGCGGCAGCAGCAGCACCTCGGCATCCACGGCGAACAGCCGGTCGCACAGTGGTGCGAACAGCGCGCCACTGTCGCTGCGCAGGGCGATCAGCACGTTGGCGGGCAGGTGCCGATTCAGCAGCTGCACCAGATCGTCGGCCAGCGCATTCGGCTCGACGGCATTCCACGATTGCAGAAACCTTTCGAAGCCGTCCAGCACGAGCAGCAACTGCGAGCCGTGGCGGTCGGCCAGCTCGGTCACGCGATCCGGCAAGCTGCTGCGCACCGGTTGCGGCTCCACGCCTGCGGCTCGCAGTGCGGCGTCGATGCTGTCGTGCAGACCGGCCAGAGGCGCTTCATCCCAGCGGTCGAAGAACACCACCAGTTCCGCCAGCCGAGCGCGCGCCACGCTGCGCCGTTCCGGGAACGGCAGAATGACCGGCGACCCGCGAACCGCGGCGGGGATCGCAGCGTCGCTGGCGCGGCGGCGCAGCAGCGGCAACAGCCCGGCCACGAGCAGCGTCGTCTTGCCGGCGTGGGCTTCGGCATACAGCAGGCTCAGGCGACAGTGGCGCAGGCTGTTCGCCAGCCGTGTGGCCACGGGCGACTCCGGGCTGCTTGGGCTGGCAAAGTCAAGCGACGATGCGGACGATGTCACGGCAACTCCTGCGACAAGAGGCGGTGCAAATCGGCTTCTACGATGCGGGCGCCGATTTGGATGCAGCCCGATCGCAGGCCAGGTTCGACGTCAGCCAACGTCTCCGTCTTCGCATTGTTCGGGTCCTGGAACCTGGCTCGCCGACAGCGTTGGGGCCGTCAGCGCAACTGCGGCGCGTGTCGGCGCGTTGATGATTGGCACAGATGCTGCTATCTCACCGCCATCCCACCCATCGCCAGGAGCCAGCGCATGTCCACCGCTGAAGACACTGTGACGTCCGCGCTGCATCCCCTGGGTTCGGGCCGCAACCACCGCTGGCTGGTCGGTGAGCACGAGGTCGACATGGCCGAGGCCGCGCCCGCGCCGCGCCGGCTCACGCTGCCCGCGCTGCCGCAGCGCGTCACGCTCGACCTGAACCGCACGGTGCTGATCGTCATCGACATGCAGAACGACTTTTGCACGCCGGGTGGTTGGGTCGACCACATCGGCGGCGACGTGACGGCCGACCGCGCGCCCATCGCGCCGCTGAACCGCCTGACGCCCGCGCTGCGCGCGCACGGCGTGCCCGTCATCTGGGTGAACTGGGGCAACCGCCCCGACCTGGCCAATATGCCGCCCAACCAGCACCACCTCTACAAGCCCCGCGGCAGCGGCACCGGCCTGGGCGACGCGCTGCCGGGCAGTGCAGGCCACGTGCTGCAAAAAGACAGCTGGGCGGCGGCCATCGTCGACGAACTCGATGTCGCCCCGCACGACCTGCGCGTCGACAAGCACCGCATCAGCGGCTTCTGGGACACGCCGCTCGATTCCATCCTGCGCAACCTCGGCACCCGCACCATCCTGTTCGCCGGCGTCAACACCGACCAGTGCGTGCTGTGCTCGCTGACCGACGCCAACTTCCTGGGCTACGGCTGCGTGCTGGTGGAAGACTGCTGCGCCACGTCGTCACCGCAGTTCTGCACCGAAGCCGCGGTGTGGAACGTCAAGAAGTGCTTTGGGTTCGTGACGCAGGCGGACGATG
>JANNEI010000665.1:0-1667 GCA_031378565.1 Burkholderiales bacterium | reverse complement strand
TTCCAGCGCCGCCTTCAGCTCGGCAATCAGCGGCAGCGCGGCCAGGCCCCTGTCGGTGACGATCAGCGGGCGCTGCAAGCCGCGCTCACGCAGGTGCGGGCCGGCCAGCGCGCGCGCGCCGGCTCCGAAGTGGATCGTGGTTGGAAATGCAAAGCGAGTGATGCTCATGACGTGCCTCAAATGATCTCGAAATAGCGCTTCAATTCCCAGTCCGTCACGCCGTCAAGCCACTGCCGCCACTCCCATTCGCGCGAGGCGGCGAAGTGGTCGACGAAGTCGTCGCCGAACCAGTCGCGGGCGACGCTGGACTGCTTGAAGATTCGGGTGGTTTCGATCAGCGTGCGAGGCGCGCGCGGGATGTGGTCCGACCCCTCGTTGGTGCCGGTGATCGGCGGTGCGGTCAGCTTCAAACCCTGCTCGACGCCGTGCAGGCCGGCGGCGATCACCGCGGCCATCGCGAGGTACGGGTTCACGTCGGCACCGGGGCAGCGGGTTTCCAGACGCGTGGCTTTCGGGCTGCCGGCAATCACGCGAAAACTGGCGGTGCGGTTGTCCATGCCCCAGGTCGGTTTGACCGGTGCCCAGAAGCCGTCGACCAGGCGCTTGTAGCTGTTGATGGTGGGCCAGAACATCGGTGCCATTTCCATCAGGAAGCCCACCTGCCCGGCCAGGAAACTCTCGAACAGCTTGCTCATCTTGCGCGGGTTTTTGGCGTCGAAGAACAGGTTGTTCTTGCCGTCGGACAGGCTCTGGTGGATGTGGCCCGAGCAGCCGGGGTACTGCTGGCTCCACTTGGCCATGAAGCTGGGCATGATGCCGAAGCGCGCGCCGATTTCCTTCGCGCCGGTCTTGAACAATATCGCGCGGTCGGCCTGCTCCAGCGCCTCGCCGAAGGCGATCGCCACCTCGTAGACGCCGGGCCCGGTCTCGGTGTGCAGGCCTTCGATGGGCACCCGGAACGCCGCCATCTCTTCCATCAGCGCCTTGAAATATTCGCGCTTGTGGTTCATGCGCAGCAGCGAGTAGCCGAACATGCCGGGAGTGATCGGCTCGGGGCCGACGCCCTTCTTGGCGGCCCAGCTCTGCGGCGTCTCGGCGAAGTTGAACCACTCGAACTCCATGCCGGTCATCGCTTGAACACCCAGCTTCTCGGCGCGCTTCAACACCCGCTTCAAGGTCTGGCGCGGGCAGATGGGTGACGGTGTGCCGTCGGGCTTGACGAAGTCGCCGAGAAAGAACGGCACGTTGTCGTCCCACGGCACGCTGCGGAAGGTGTCCAGGTCGAGTCGCGCCAGCGCGTCGGGAAAGCCGTGCTGCCAGCCGGTCAGCGTGGCGTTGTCGTAGCAGGTGTCCGAACTGTCCCAGCCGAACACCACGTCGCAGAAGCCGAAGCCGCCCGCCGGGTGCGGCTGCGTGGCACCGAAGAACTTGTCGACATGCAGCACCTTGCCGCGCAACACGCCGTCGATGTCGCTCACCGCCACCTTCACCTTGCCGGTGCCCGATTGGCGAACCGCCTTCAGGGCGGGATGTTCCTTGGGTCGTGTGGCGATGGTTCTGGTCTCCGCTGGGTTTTCAGATCGAGGGTGCGCCGCTGGCGATGCCCATCTCGCGCATCGCCTCGGCCACCGCGTTCACCGCCTGGCGCATCTCGTAGCTGCCGTTGG
>JANNEI010000642.1:0-2778 GCA_031378565.1 Burkholderiales bacterium | reverse complement strand
GGGCAGCATCGCCACCGTGAAGGCACGCGACGGCATCATCAACGACGCCCTCGAACTGCGCCGCCTGAACCTGGCGATGGACGCCACGGTGCTGACCGCCGACGCCAGGGCGGAGGGTTTCGGTGCCGTCAATCCCGGCCGCCTGAGCCTGATGGCGAGCCAGGTGTCGGATGCCTTTGCGACCAAGGAAAGGGTGAAGCCCGACGCGGTGTGGAACGGCACCTTTCTACCGACCGCCGCCGAGCGCGACATCTTCAAGGCCGTCAGAAAGTGACGCTCACCGCAGATCGGCCGACACCTGGAACATGACGGCCGAAGTGCCCAGCAGGTTCACCTGCGCAGAGTAGGTGCGGTTGAATTGCCAGCCCAGCGACAGCACGCCCACCGGCGAAAATCCCTTGTAGTTGAGCGGCACCTTGTCTTCGTACGGGGGTTTGTAGCCGTAGACCACGCCGACGGTCCATTGTGCGAACAGGGGCTCGAAGCGGCTGAAGTTGGTCAGGTGCTTGCCACCGTACGCATAGACGCTGGGCTGGCCGAACGAGTTGCTGAAAAAGGCAGCCCCCAGCAGCGTGGAGTCGGCGAAGTGCCGCTCGGCCCCGATCAGCCACACGTCGCTGTGCTCGGGACTGCGCGAATAGTGAAAGGTGCTCGGTGAGAAGTTCAGGCGCCAGAAGTCACCCGATGCGGGCGCACTGTCGATGGGTGCGGCCACTGGCGCAACCGATTGTGAAAATGCCAAAGGCGAGAACCCGAGCGCAGCGAAAAGAATGGTGATTGCACGCAATTTCATGGCCGCGATTGTCGCGAAGTTTCGCGCCGGTTTTTCCGGCAGGGCGGTGGCAGCGTCGATTCCGCACGCGGTCTGGCTGCTGAAGTCGTGCGCTGTGGCGTGCGCGCTGCAAAGCGTCACCGGTTGTGCGTGGCTGGAGCTGAAGGAGCGGCAGCTGGTGTTCCGCGCCACGCCGGGCCAACCGGCCGACTTCGCAGGCTTGCGAGCGGGCGACACCGCGTATGCCGTGGCACTGCCGGCCGCGTCCGCCGGTGGGCCACCCGAACGCCTGCAACTGTGGTGGCTGCCGCACGCCGAGCCGAACGCCCCGGCCTTGCTGTACCTGCACGGCACCTTTCGCAACCTGTACCAGAACATTCGCAAGATCGACGCGCTGCGCGAGGCCGGCTTCGCGGTGCTGGCGGTGGACTACCGCGGCTGGGGCGACAGCACGCCCATCGTCCCGTCCGAAGCCACCATCTACGCTGACGCCGACACCGCCTGGAACGAGCTGACGCTGCGTCAACCCGACCCGCGCAAGCGCGTCATCTACGGCCACTCGATGGGCGGCGGCGTCGCCATCGAACTGGCGCACCGCAAGCATGTGGGCACCGATTACGCAGCCTTGATCACCGAGTCCACCTTCAGCCGCTGGCCCGACGTGGGCGCGGCCAACGGCGTGCTGGGATCGGTGCTGTCGCTGTTCTCGTCGCAGCGGTTCGACTCGCTGTCCAAGATCGGCAAGGTGGACGCGCCCGTCCTGATGCTGCACGGCAGCGCCGACACCACGGTGCCCATCGCGCTGGGCCGCCAGTTGCGCGACGCCGCACCCACCGGCACGCGCTGGGTCGAGGTGGCAGGCGGCACGCACAGCAATCTGCAGAGCGATGCGCCCGAGGTTTACCAGCAGGCGCTGCGCAGGCTGATTTCGCAACTTCGCTGATCCGAAACGACCCGACCTCATGGACAACTTCGTCGATTTCCAGAACGTCTGGCTGGCCTACAACGATTCGCTGCTGGCGCAGAACCAGTTCGCGGTCGAAGACATTTCGCTGCAAATCAAACAGGGGGAATTCATTGCCATCGTCGGTCCGTCGGGCTGCGGCAAGTCGACCTTCATGAAGCTCACCACCGGCCTGAAGATGCCGTCGAAGGGCAGCATCCGCATCGATGGCCACCCCGGGACCGGCCCGCGGAAGATCAGCGGCATGGCGTTCCAGGCACCGTCGCTGCTGCCCTGGCGGACCACGGTCGACAACGTGCTGCTGCCGCTGGAGATCGTGGAGCCGCACCGCTCGCAGTTCAAGGCGAAGCGAGCTGAATACCAAGCGCGCGCACGCAAGCTGCTGCAAACGGTGGGCCTGGGCGGATACGAAGACAAGTTTCCGTGGCAGCTGTCGGGCGGCATGCAGCAACGCGCCTCGATCTGCCGCGCGTTGATCCACGAACCCAAGATGCTGCTGCTCGACGAGCCCTTCGGTGCGCTCGATGCGTTCACGAAAGAAGAGCTGTGGTGCACGCTGCGCGACCTGTGGACAGCGCAGAAGTTCAACGTGATCCTGGTCACCCACGACCTGCGTGAAAGCGTGTTCCTGGCCGACACGGTGTACGTGATGAGCCGCAGCCCCGGCCGCTTCGTCGTCAAACGCCAGATCGACCTGCCGCGCCCTCGCGACCTGGAACTGACCTACACGCCGCGCTTCACCGACATCGTCCACGAGTTGCGCGGACACATCGGCGCGGTGCGCAAAACCTGAGTGGCACCATGAACAAGAAGCAACTCGAACGCTACGCCCCGTGGCTCCTGCTGGTCACGGTGGTGTTGTTGTGGGAAGGCATCTGCCGCGTCTTCAACGTGTCGGACTTCATCTTCCCCGCGCCGTCCAGCATCTGGCGCGCCACGGTCGACCACGCCGGCACCATCTGGGGCCACGCGCTGCGCACCTTCTGGGTCACGATGGTCGGCTTCGGCATCTCCATCGTGGTGGGCGTGTTGCTGGGCTTTC
>JANNEI010000630.1:0-2060 GCA_031378565.1 Burkholderiales bacterium | reverse complement strand
CAGGTGCCTGCGCGTAGGCCGCCACGTGCACGCCGTCGGCCCGCAACGCCTGCACCAGCGCCGCGTCGATCTTGCCGTCGGCCAGGTACAGCGTGGCGGAGTGCGCGTCGATCAACGCGTGCGCCAGAAACACCGGGTTGTAGTTCACGTCCGCGCCGCGCAGGTTGAACAGCCAGGCGATGTCGTCCACCGTCGAGATGAAGTGCTGCGTTGCGCCCAGCGCCATGAAGCCCTCGCGCACCTGCGCCAGCTTGTCGGCACGGCTCAGCGCCGCGTGCGGCGGCAGGTGCTCGTAGACCGCCGCCGCCGGCAGGCCGGGCCGCTCGGGCCACACGTGGGCCAGCACGTCGAAGTCGGTGCGCAACTGCACGCCCGCCGCGTCCAGCGTGCGTTGCAGCAGTTGCGCCGCTGCCAGGCCCAGCACGCTGCCGTCCACGCCCACCGCGTCACCGCGCTTCAGGTGCGTGGCCAGCCAGTCGATGTGGTCGGTGGCCGCGGCGGTGGCGATCCTGACCAGCTCGGTGCCGGTCCCCGCCAACTCGTCCTCGGCCTGTGTCCAGTAGCGGCTGTCGGCGTACAGCGCAGCGCCGTCGCGCGTGATCACCAGTGTGCCCATCGACCCAGTGAAGCCCGACAGCCACTGCCGCCCCTGCCAGCGCTCGGGCAGGTACTCGGACAGGTGCGGGTCGGCGGACGGCACCAGCACGGCAGCCAGTTGCTGCTGCGCCAGCGCGTCCCGCGCCCGTTCGATGCGAAGGCGAAATGGGGAGGTGCGGGTATCCATGGGGTGTCCTGTCGATCCGGAGTGAAGATTCTAGGAGCTGGGCGTGGGTTGCAGGTCCGCTTCCAGTTCCTTCAGCTGGTCGAGCGCCGCCTGCAGGTCTTCGATGATCTCGGCGGCAATCACCTCGGGGGCCGGCAGGTTGTCGCTGTCCGACAGGCTGTCGTCCTTGAGCCAAAACAGGTCGAGGCTGGCCTTGTCGCGCGCCAGCAGTTCGCCGGCCGCATAACTTCACCAGCGACCTTGCAGGTTGGCTTCGCTGAAGGTGGCTTCGCGGGTCAACCGGTTGTCGGCGCGGTACAGACGCACGAATTCGTCGAGGTCAGCGTGCTGCAGCGGCCGGGTTTTCAGCGTGAAGTGCTGGTTGGTCCGCAGGTCGTAGAACCACACACGCTGCGTGTTGGCCTGGCCGTCGGGGCGCGGCGGCTTGCGGTCGAAGAACAGCACGTTGGCCTTCACACCCTGTGCGTAGAACAGGCCCGTCGGCAGCCGCAACACCGTGTGCAGGTCGCCCTGTTTCAACAGCTCGCGCCGCACCGTCTCGCCGGCACCGCCCTCGAACAGCACGTTGTCGGGCAGCACCACCGCCGCGCGGCCGTGCATCTTCAGGCTGCTGAAGATGTGCTGCACGAAGTTGAGCTGCTTGTTCGACGTGGTGGCCCAGAAGTCTTCGCGGTGGATCGTCAGCGTCTCGCGCGACACGTCGCCTTCGTCGGACGTGATCGTCACGCTGCTCTTCTTGCCGAACGGCGGGTTGGCGAGAATCACGTCGTACTCGCCATGTTTGCCCGAGAGCGCGTCACGCACCTCGACCGGCACGATGCGGGTGTCGTCGGCACCCACGCCGTGCAGCACCAGGTTCATGCAGGCCAGCCGCGCCACGCTGTCGACCAGCTCCACGCCCAGCAGCGCCTTGGTGTTCAGGTGCGTGATCTGCGCCTTGCTCAGCTTGCGCTTGCGCAGCTCGGTGTGCGCTGCCAGCAGGAAGCCCGCGGTGCCGCAGGCCGGGTCGCAGATGGTCTCGCCCGGCTGCAGGTTCATCACCTCGACGATGCCCTGGATCAGCGCGCGCGGCGTGAAGTACTGGCCGGCGCCGCCCTTCACATCCTCAGCGTTCTTCTGCAGCAGGCCCTCGTAGGCATCGCCTTTCAGGTCAGTGTCCAGTGCAGACCAGTTCTCCTTGTCGATCAGGTCGACGATCAGCCGCTTGAGCTTGGCCGGGTCCTGGATCTTGTTTTGCGCCTTGCGGAAGATCACGCCGATCACGCCCTCGGCCTTG
>JANNEI010000612.1:0-1584 GCA_031378565.1 Burkholderiales bacterium | reverse complement strand
CAAGCTCAACGGGGCCTACGAGTTCGTGCGCTTCAAGTTCAAAGACTTCACCGACATCCGCACCGGCAGCCCGTATGGCTACAACGCCAGCGTGTTGCAGCTGTTCGTGTCGGCCACCTATTGACGAGACCAGGACATGTCGAATCGAATCTGCAAGCTGCTTGCCTCACTGGCCCTGGCAGGCGTCGCGTCCACTGCCTGGGGAGCTGAGGCGGTGCCACCCGTTCGTGCGGCCGGTGCGCCGGTCCTGCTGGCGACCGCGCCCGCAAGCCCGCAATCACCCGCCATGCCAATGCCCACGCCAGCCGCTGCTGCCGCCTTGCCCGCCAGCGCTGCGGCCAGCGCACCCGCACCCACATCCGCACCCGCTGCCGCACCCGCTGCCAACGCGCCGCTGGCGGCCACGCTCGACGGCCGCATCCAGGATGTGAAGAGCGACGTGATCAAGCTCAACCGCGACCTGCTGGTGCTCGAAGAAGAACTGCTGTTCCCGGCCAACACCCAAGTCGCGCTGTTCGTGTCGATGGATGTCGGCAAGATGTTCGAACTCGATTCCCTGCAAGTGAAACTGGACGACAAGGTGGTGGCCAGCTACCTGTACACGCCGCTCGAAGTGCAGGCGCTGCACCGCGGCGGGGTGCAGCGCGTCTACCTCGGCAACCTGCGCACCGGGCAGCATGAGCTGGTCGCGTTCTTCACCGGCAAGGGCCCGCACGACCGCGACTACAAGCGCGGCGCGACGGTCAGGTTCGACAAGGGCACCGACGCCAGATACATCGAGCTGCGGATTCAGGATTCGACCGGCAAGCTGCAGCCCGAGTTCGACATCAAGCTCTGGCAGTGACCGTCGATGCGCCTGCATTTCCACGCTCGCCCCTCACTGCGCAAGCTGGCCCTGTCGGCCGCGGCGCTCTTCGCGTTCGGTGCGGCAGCGCAGGCCGCCGAGACGGCGCATGACATCCGCGACCCGCACTACGGCGACACGCTGTTCCACTTCTACCAGTCGAACTACTTCACATCGGTGACGTCGCTGATGGTGTCGCAGCATTTCGATCGCGTCTCGCGCCACACCGACGAGGCCGAGGTGCTGCGCGGCGGCATGCTGCTGTCGTATGGCCTGCATCGCGAGGCGGGCGACATCTTCGCGCAGCTGATCGAGAAGGGTGCATCACCCGCGGTGCGCGACCGCGCCTGGTACTACCTCGCGAAGATCCGCTTCCAGCGCGGCTACCAGGTCGAAGCCGAAGCCGCGATGGCACGCATCGAGAACAACCTGCCACCCGAATTGCAGGAAGAGCGCGGCCTGCTGCAGGCCAACCTGCTGATGGTGCGTGGTGACTACACAGGTGCGGCCAGCACGCTCGGCGCGATGGACCGCAAGAGCCCGGGCGCGCGCTACGTTCGCTTCAATCTCGGCATTGCGCTGATCAAGGCTGGCGATGCTGTGGGTGGCAGCGCGGTGCTCGACGAACTGGGCCGCGCACCCGCCGAGAACGAGGAATACCGCAGCCTGCGTGACCGCGCCAACGTGGCGCTGGGTTTCTCGGCCCTGACCGACAACCAGCCGAAGGCCGCGCGCACCTA
>JANNEI010000579.1:0-6429 GCA_031378565.1 Burkholderiales bacterium | reverse complement strand
AGGTGAAACTGCCACAGCGGGTGGTCGGGGTCGAGCGGCGTGTTGGCCAGTGCGCCAGCGTGTTCCTGCAGTGCGCTGCGCTCGCTCTGCCCGCGCTTGCGGCTCAACGTTTCGTGCAGCACGTGGCGGTGAATGTCGAAGTCGTCGTCGTCGACCCAGTTGGCACCCATCGCGTCGAGCACCACCTTCTGGCGGAAGCGGTCGTACTTGAGCAGCTTGGCGTCGACGCGCTCGACCAGGGCTGCGTAGGTGATGCCGGGTTGCAGCAGCCACACCCCCACGATCATCATCAGGTTGACGTCGTTGTCCATGCGCAGCCAGGCGGTGTCCACCCGCGACATGCGCTCGGGAGAGCGATGGGATTGCGAGTGGGCGGGACGCTCTTCGACTTCTGACATCAGTGAATCTCCTTGGGACCGAGCGGGGACGATGCTTGTTAGCATCGGCTGCGTCAATGCCCGTTTTCACCCAGCAACTCAAGCCCGGAGACTCACCATGGCCGACCTGAAATCCCTGTTCGAACGCGCTGTTGCCGACTCGAAGAACCTGCCCGAAAAACCCGACAACGCGACCTTGCTGAAGCTGTACGCGCTGTACAAGCAAGGCAGCGGCGGCGACGTGGACGGCAAGCGCCCCGGCTTCACCGACATGGTGGGTCGCGCCAAGTGGGACGCGTGGAACGAGCTGAAGGGCAAGGCCGGGAGCGAGGCGATGCAGGAGTACGTGGACTTGATCGAATCGCTGAAATGATTCGACGGCTTCCTCCCCTTTCGAGGGCAGGGCGCGCCACGCTATTTCTTCGCGGCCTTCCTGGCGGGAGCGGCTTTCGCAGCCGCTTTCTTTGCCGCCGGCTTGCTGCCTGCCGTCAGCAGCGCATCCAGGTTCTTCTCGATCTCGGTCTCGATGGTCTTGCTGAATGCGCCGAGCAGGAAGCCCAGCTTCGCGCTCAGGTCGAAGTGGTCGGGGGCCACGATCAGCACGCCGTTCACGCCCGAGCGGGTGAACTCAACGGTGTCCGAGGTCTCGCCTTCGATCACCGTGCATTCCATGTCGAACTTCTTCTCCACCTCTTCGGCCCATTTCCACGCAATCTTGCGCGCCTGTGTCAGGCCGAGTTGATGCGGGCGGTGAATGTGAATGTCGGCCATGTCGTCGATCCTCGATTTACCAATGGAACTCACTGATTCAATTCTGCCCGTCTTTCGTCCTTCGGCAGCGATGCCAAACGATGCACCTGGGCATAGAAGCGCTTGAAGTCGCCGCCTTCTCGCTCGAACAGCCGCTCGAACTCCGGCACCAGTTCGTTGTAGGCCGCCAGCACGCCGAGCGACGCGTTGTTGGCGTTGGCGAACCAGCCGTCGTAACCCGCGAAGCCGGCCCACGGACCGGCTTTCAGCGCCGCGTACTCGGCGCGCATCTGCTGCATCAAGGCGGCTTTGCCAGCGCGCTTGTCGGCGTTGGACGCGGTGCCGCGAAACAGCCTGTCGAGTTGCTCGCGGGTCTTGCGCGTCAGCGTGCGGAAGTCGTTGCGACGCGCGTCGAACAGCGCGTATTCGGCGCGCGCCTGGGCACCGCCATGCGCGGCCAGCCAGCGCGCACCGCCGATGCGTTCCACCGCGGTGGCGAAGGATTCGTTGAACACCGTGTCGTCTGCAGCGTAGGCCACCTGGTGGCTCAGCTCATGGAATATCAGCCGCGCCAGCTCGCCTTCCGGATAGGCCACGAACGTGTTCAGCAGCGGGTCGGCGAACAGGCTGCCGGGAATCTTGCCGAGCGTGGAATAAGCGGGCACGCCGTAGACGCTGACCTCGAGTCCGTCGGCACGCAGGGCTGACGCAGCCGCATCGGCCTGGTCGCGGTAGAAGTAGCCGCGATAACCCACGCAGCCGACCACCGGAAAGCACGATGTCTTCAGCGTCACGCTCAGTTCGGGTGCGGCCACCACGTTCCACACCGCCGCACTGCGCTGCAGATCGGCATAGCGGCGATAGCTGGCGTTGTCGGGCAGCTTCAGTTCGCTGACGGCGAAGTCGCGAATGCGCTGCGTCAGCAGCAGGCGCTGGCGCAATCCCTCAGGCGTTTGCGCGTCATTCAACCAATCGGGCACCGGCCGGGCCGCGCGCACCAGGCTCAGGTGGCCGCTGACCGATTGCGCCACATAGCCCAGCGTGCTGCACCCTGCCGTCAGGCCGACGGCCGCAAGCGCCACCAGCCCCACCGCGACCAGCCCCCGCCCCATGCGCCGACCGGTCACGCCGCTTCGACCTGCACCAGACAGTCGTAGAACGACGGTGCCCTGCCGATGTCCGTCAGGCGCTGGTGCGTGACCTCGTTGACGTTGCTGCCGTCGGCCCCCAGCTTGCGCCACCAGATGCCCAGTCCGTTGACGACGCCGGGACGCGCGCGCGGGCTCAGCCTGGCGGTGCAGACATAGCTGCCGCGGTCGTTGAAGACGCGCACCGGCTGGCCGCTGACGATGCCGCGCGGCTGTGCGTCGGCGGCGTGAATTTCGAGCACCGGCTCGCCCTCGATGTCGCGCAGGCTCTTCACGTTGACGAAGCTGGAGTTCAGGAAGTTGCGCGCCGGAGGCGAGATCATCGCCAGCGGAAAGCGCTGCGACAACTCGGGCGCGCTGGCCGCGCTCTCGTAATTCGGCACGTGGTCGGGCACGCCGAAAACGGCTGAGTCGATGATGCATTTCCCGCTGACGGTGGGAAAGCCGCCCTCGGCGAACGGCGCGTCGGGCAAGGGCAACTTGACCCAGCCGTTCGCGCGCAGTTCATCGAAGGACACGTGCTGGCTGAACGCGACCCGCGCAATCGCTTCGTCGCTGTCGGCAAAGCAGGCTTCGGTGTAGCCCATGCGCTGCGCCAGCTCACGGAAAATCTGCGTGTTCGGCTTGGCCTCGCCCAGCGGCGCGATGGCCTGCTCGTTGATGAGCGCCCAGGTGTGGCCATAGCTGGTGTGCACGTCCAGGTGTTCGAGTTGCGTGGTGGCGGGCAACACGTAGTCGGCGTGGTCGGCGGTGTCGGTCATGAAGTGTTCGAGCACCACCGTGAACAAGTCGTCGCGCAGAAAGCCGCGCACCACCTTGGGCGATTCGGGTGCCACGGCCACCGGGTTGCTGTTGTAGACGATCAGCGCCTCGATCTTCGGGCCGAAATCGGTTGACGATTCGCGCAGCAAGTCGTCACCGATGGTGCTCATGTTGATGGTGCGGGGTCGACGCGCGCCAAGAAGGTCGGGCCGCTGCAAGGCCGCGCCGTTCTTCGGGAACCAGCCCGACGACGACAGCAGCATGCCGCCCGCACGGTGCCGCCACGCCCCCGTCAGACACGGCAGGACGGCGATCAGGCGCACCGCGTTGCCGCCGCCGCGCACGCGTTGCATGCCGTAGTTCAGGCGGATCGCGGCGGGACGCGTGCAGCCGTAGTCGCGCGCCAGCGCGCGCACCTCGCCGGGGCCGATGCCGCACACCTGCGCCGCCCGTTCCGGCGGCCATTGCAAGGCCCGCTCACGCAGCTTCGGCCAGCCTTCGGTGTGCCTGTCGATGTAGTCCTGGTCGAGCCAGTCGTTGACGATCAGCTCGTGCATCAGGCCGAGCGCCAGCGCGCCGTCGGTGCCGGGCAGCAAGGCGATGTGCTGCTGGCATTTGTCGGCGGTTTCGGTCTTGCGCGGGTCGATGCAGACCAGCTTGGCACCGGCGCGCTTGGCGGCCTGCGCGAAGGTCCAGAAGTGCAGGTTGGAGGCAATCGAATTGCTGCCCCAGATAACGATGAGCTTGCTCTCAGCGAAGTGCTCCAGGTGCATGCCGACCTTGCCGCCGTAGGTCGCGGCCAACGCCTCGCCACCGGCCGACGAGCAGATGGTGCGGTCGAGCAGCGAGGCACCCAGCTTGTGAAAAAAGCGCCGGTCCATGCTCTCGCCCTGCACCAGCCCCATCGTGCCGGCGTAGCTGTACGGCAGCACCGCTTCGGGATTGCGCGCGGCGATGGCTGCCAGCCGCGCGGCGATGTCGGTCAGCGCCGCGTCCCAGCTCACGGGCTCGAATTGCCCGCTGCCTTTCGGCCCGGCCCGCTTCAACGGGCGCAGCACGCGCTCGGCGTGATAAGTGCGCTCGGGGTAGCGAGAAACCTTGGTGCACAGCGCGCCGTGGGTGGGCGGGTGGTCGGGATCGCCGACCACCTTGACGGCACGGCCGTTTTGCACCGTCACGCGGATGGCGCAGGTGTCCGGGCAGTCGTGCGGGCAGGCGGCGCGGACGAAAGAGCGCCCCAGGGCCGCCGCCTTGCGTCGTCCGTCCCCCGCGGGAATTTCGGGAATTTCGGGAAGTGGCAGGGCCACATCTCCTTGAGAGGCATTCATGCGTCCACTATTGCACAGACATCCGGGGCACACCGCCTCCACAGGCTGCCCTGAGGGGCAAAAGGCCCCCGGCTGGGGCTATCCTCTCGCGCACAAACCAAGGTCCATGGGCAGCGCGCCACAAGTTGCGCACCGCAGCGCCCCGCGCGCGGAAACACCCGGACACACCGTTGAGGAATCACCATGAATCGTCGTGACGCGATCAAGCAGGTCGCCGCCACCAGCGCGGCGCTGGCCTTCCCCGCCATCGCACAGCCGGCACGCATCGTGTTGGGCCAATCCGCCGCGTTCAGCGGGCCGGCCGCGCAGCTCGGCATCCAGATGAACAAGGGCGCGCGCATCTACTTCGATGCGCTGAATGCGCGCGGCGGCATCAACGGCCAGAACGTGGAGCTGCGCACGCTGGACGACGGCTACGAGCCCGACCGCTGCAAGGCCAACACCGAGCAGTTGATCAAGGACGACGTGTTCGCGCTGTTCGGCTATGTGGGCACGCCCACCTGCCTGGCCGCGCTGCCGCTGGTCAATGCCGCGAAGATTCCGTTTTTCGGCCCCTTCACCGGTGCCGAAGCGCTGCGCGACCCGTTCAGCAGGAACGTGTTCCACCTGCGCGCTTCCTACTACGACGAGACGGCGTTGATCGTCAAGCAGCTGACCTCGCTCGGCTTGAACAAGCTCGCGGTTTTCTACCAGAACGATTCTTACGGCAAGGCCGGCCTGGAAGGCGTGAAGCGCGCGTTGAAGGCGCTGAACCTGGAGCCGGTGGCGCTGGGGACGGTGGAGCGCAACACCGTCAACGTGGCGCAGGCGGTGCAGGACATCGTTGCCCAGCGGCCCGACGCGGTAGTGCAGATCAGCGCCTACAAGTCGTGTGCGGCCTTCATCCGCGAGGCGCGCAAGTCCGGCTACGGCGGCACCTTCTACAACGTGTCGTTCGTCGGCACGCAGGCGCTGGCCGATGAGCTGGGCCGAGAGGGGCTGGGCATCGTGGTCAGCCAGGTCATGCCGTTCCCGTTTTCCACCACCACGCCGATCTCACGCGAGTACCTCGACGCGGTGCGCAAGGCGGGGGCCGATGCGCAGCCCAACTATTCGAGCATGGAAGGCTATCTGGCGGCCAAGGTGTTCACCGAAGGGCTGAAGCGCGCCGGGCGCGCACAAAACCGCGACGCCCTCGTGACCGGCCTGGAGTCGATCCAGGGCACGAGCTTCGGCGGCTTCAACGTCGACTTCAGCACGCGGGATCACGTGGCGTCGAGCTACGTCGATCTGTCGATGCTGACGGTGGACGGCAAGGTGCGTCGCTGAGCAGAGCGCTGCCGGCCAGCGCGCCCTGGCGGCGACCGCTCACGTGCGCTTTCAGGCGGGTAAACTGATCCACACCCCCTGAACCTTCGGCCGGTGCGCGAGACGGTGTCGCGCCTTCCGCGCCATGGAGCCCGCCATGCAAATGATCGAATCCATCCTGGCCGATGCAGCCTCCATCGCCACGCTGCGGCGTGACATTCATGCCCACCCCGAGCTGTGCTTCCAGGAGCAGCGCACGTCCGACGTGATCGCCCGCGCGCTCACCGACTGGGGCATTCCGATCCACCGCGGCCTGGGCACCACCGGCGTGGTGGCGATCCTGAAGAACGGCACCTCGGACCGCGCCGTGGGCTTGCGCGCCGACATCGACGCCTTGCCGATGACCGAGCACAACACCTTCGCGCACGCCAGCCAGCACGCCGGCAAGATGCACGCCTGCGGCCACGACGGTCACACCGCCATGCTGCTGGCCGCGGCCAAGCACCTGTCGAAGCACCGCAACTTCGACGGCACCGTGTACCTCGTCTTCCAGCCGGCCGAAGAAGGCGGCGGCGGGGCCCGCGAAATGATCAAGGACGGCTTGTTCGAGAAGTTCCCGATGGAGGCGATGTTCGGTGCCCACAACTGGCCCGGCATGGCCGTGGGGCAGTTCGCACTGAAGAGCGGCCCGTGCTTTGCCAGCAGCAACGACTTCACGATCACCATCCACGGCAAGGGCGCGCACGCCGCCATGCCGCACAACGGCGTCGACCCGGT
>JANNEI010000535.1:0-3755 GCA_031378565.1 Burkholderiales bacterium | reverse complement strand
TGACGCCTTGCGCGGCCAGACCGGCCACCTCGGCCAGCACGTCGTCGAACGGGCGCGACACTTCTTCACCGCGGGTGTACGGCACCACGCAGTAGCTGCAATATTTGGAGCAGCCTTCCATGATCGACACGAACGCGCTTGCGCCTTCCACGCGTGCCGGTGGCAGGTGGTCGAACTTCTCGATCTCCGGAAAGCTGATGTCCACCTGCGGCCGCTGCTCGTCGCGACGCCGGTCCAGCAACTGCGGCAGCCGG
This sequence comes from Burkholderiales bacterium, assembly GCA_031378565.1. Lineage (GTDB taxonomy): Bacteria > Pseudomonadota > Gammaproteobacteria > Burkholderiales > Burkholderiaceae_C > JANYJJ01. Next base: position 3,501 of record JANNEI010000535.1, on the reverse strand, counting down.
TGCAGCGTCTGCGGGCCGAACACCAGGTCCACATACGGTGCGCGGTCGATGATGGCCGCGCCTTCCTGGCTGGCCACGCAGCCGCCCACGCCGATCAGCACGCCCTTGGCCTTCAGGTGCTTGACGCGGCCGAGGTCGCTGAACACCTTTTCCTGCGCCTTCTCGCGCACCGAACAGGTATTGAACAGGATCAGATCCGCCTGCTCGACATCGGTGGTTTTCTCGTAGCCCTGCGCTGCGTGCAGCACGTCGGCCATCTTGTCCGAGTCGTACTCGTTCATCTGGCAGCCGAAGGTTTTGATGAACACCTTCTTGGCGGGTGCTGCGATCGTCATGGCTTCGACCAGGTTTGCGCGCCGAAGTCGAAGACCCAGGCGTCCGCTTCCAGCGCCGTCTTCGGCCACGGTCGCTTGGCCAGCTCATCGGCGGTCAGCACCCACACGTCCCGCAGTTGCCCCGTGCTGTCCAGCGTGTAGTGAACGGCAAGCTTGCTGCCCGAGAGGCCACCCGACATTTGCAGCATGTTGTTCTGGCCGCGGATGCGCGCCCCCGGGGCCAGCGTGGTGGGCAGCCCGTTCAGCTTGACCTCGGGCGGGTCGCCCACCACCAGTTCGCCGCGCAGCGCGTTCGGTGGAAAGTTGCGTTGCACCTGGGCGATGCCGGATGTCGCGAAGAGGGCGGCCGAGGCGGCAAGTGCCACGGCGAGAGTGGCGGATGCACAGCGGTACATGGTGTCTTCCAGTGGCTGCGAAAGTGAACCCGGCTCCGCGCTTTCGGAGCGGGAGCCGGTCGTTTGGGCTTCTGCAGGCGGTTTCGGCGATGCTTGTCAGCGCTGATTTCCTTCCCGCCCCAATCGCCGCATTTTAGCCCTTGAGCCGCAGGGTCAGCGAGCACCGCCCGCTGCGCGTGCCCGCTGGACGCGGCCAGGGCATGAGTATTGCAACCCGCCTCTCTGAAGCCGTGACGCTGCCCTCGGCTGCGGGCTTTCATGGCAGGAGCCTGTATGCACCGAAGAACTTTATTGGGAGTCGCATGCGCGGCTGCGCTCGGGACGGGTGGGTGGTCGGTTCATGCGCAGACGGGCAACGCGGCAGCCAGCACCCTGAGCAGCCTTGCGGTCCTCGATTTCGAACTGGTCGACGACCAGAACAACCCGCTGACCAAAGCGGCGCAGGAAGTGCGCCTTCGCAACGTCACGCAGCAGCTGCAGCAGGAGCTGGCGCAGCGGCAGCTGTACCGGGTTGTCGACCCGGCACCTTCCCAGGCCTTGCAGCAACAACTGCGCGAGCAGCAGGAATTTCTGTACCGCTGTGACGACTGCGCCGAGCAGGTCGGCCGGCTGCTCGGCGTGGACCTGGTGATGGCGACCTGGGTGCAGAAGGTGAGCGAGCTGATCCTCAACCTGAACGTGCAGATCCTCGACGTGAAGGCACAGAAAGTGGTGTTCAGCAAGTCGGTCGACATGCGCGGCAACGACGACGTGACCTGGGCTCGCGCCGTCAGGTACCTGGTCCGCGACATGGCCGAGAAGCGCGAGCGCAATCCGAGATACGGGCTTTGAGCAGGTGCAGGCGCTGCGCGACTTCGCGGCGCTTCGCAGTAGCATGGTGGCCGCTTCACGGGAGACTGAAATGACGCAATGGCGCAAACCCACGGTCGACGAGGTGTACACGCCGGACGAGATCACCGCACGGCTGGCCGACGAGCTGCCGAAGTGGACTTTTGAAGACGGCTGGATCCGCCGCAAGTACAAAACCAGCGGCTGGAAAGGCACGCTGATGGTGGTCAACACCGTGGGCCACCTGGCCGAGGCGGCCTGGCACCACCCGGACCTGAACGTGTCCTACGCCTTCGTCACGGTCAAGCTGATGAACCACGCCGCCAAGGGCATCACCGACAAGGATTTCGAGCTCGCCGTGAAGATCGAGGAGGTCGTGATGTGGCAACCGGGCACGGTGGAAGGCTCGGCGCTCGAAGGGACGCCGGACGATCAGCGCTTCAAGTACCTGAAGTACGACTGACCGCGCGGGCTCGCAGTGAGATGACAGACTGTCCCCAACTCGGTACACGCGCCGGGTTGCGACTCACTTCACCGCGGTCGGCCGGTGCAGCCCGGCGTGCGACGCAAGCCTCGCGGAACGGGCCTTGCTTTGAAGGGCAGGTTCCTTTGTCGATGCGCTCAACGCCCTGCACCCGATGTTTTCCTCAAGCGATGTCCGCGACGCCATGCCTGTCGAGCGTCAAGCCGCACTGACTCTGCGCGCGCCCGGGCGTTTGCACCTGGGTTTTCTCGACCCCGGCGGGTCGCTGGGGCGGCGCTTCGGCAGCCTCGGGCTGGTGATCGACGGCTTTGAGACCGAGGTCGAGTTGCGCCCTTCACCTTCGGAGCGCGTCAGCGCGAGCGGCCCTGCCGAGCAGGCCGAGATCGAGCGTGCGGCGCGTTCCCTGCACCTGCTGCAACGCCACAGCGGGCGTGGCGAGCCGCTGCACCTCCGGCTGGTGCGGGTGTTGCCCGTGCATGCGGGCTTCGGTTCCGGGACCAACCTCGCGCTGGCGATCGGACGCGCGTTTGCGCGCTGGCATGGGCTGGAGGTCAGCACCCCCTTGCTGGCGCAATGGCTGGGTCGCGGCTTGCGTTCTGGCATCGGCATCGCGGGCTTCGATCATGGCGGGCTGCTGGTCGATGGCGGCCCGGGCACCGACGGCACCGCCGCGCCCATCCTCTCGCGCATCGCGCTGCCCGAGACCTGGCGTGTGCTGGTCGTGCAGGACAGTTCACACCAGGGGCTGTCGGGCGCTGCAGAGCGGAACGCCATCGCCACACTGCCGTCGCTGCCATCGGCGCGGGCCGCCGAGATCTGCCACCAGGTGCTGATGCGCGTGCTGCCGGGCGCGGCCACGGCCGACTTCGCGCCATTCGCGGCGGGCATCTCGCGGGTGCAACAACTGCTCGGTGAGCACTTCGCGCCCGCGCAGGGCGACCGCGCCTACTCGAGTGCTGCGGTCGGTCGCCTCGTCGAATGGATCGGCCAGCATCGCGACGCTGCGCAGGGGACGGGACGCGGTGCCGCGATCGGCCAAAGCTCGTGGGGACCGACCGGCTTCGCGATCCTGCCGTCGCAGGAGATCGCCGACGCGGTGGTCGATGCAGCCCGCGCCGCCCAGGTCATCGCCCCGTCATTGACGCTGCGCATCGTGTCGGGCCGCAACACCGGTGCCAGCGTGATCGATCACCGTCTGACGTCACACACGCCACACCCCGCGGACACTCCGCCCGCGCGCGGATTCGAGTCAGGCCGCACCACCGCTGTCTTGCCCAGCCCGAGGTTTCATGGAACGTCCCTACATCCTGCACATGTTCACGCCGGGCCGCCAGATGAGTCCGTTCGACATCAACATGGCGGCCGACGCCGGCTACCAGATGGTCGTGCCGTATTGCGATGTCGGTCTCGACGCCATCCCGGGCCTGACGCAGGACACCATTTTTTCGCGCGGTCCGAA
>JANNEI010000491.1:0-5506 GCA_031378565.1 Burkholderiales bacterium | reverse complement strand
GGGGTGAGGGAGCGTGCGGCTGAACATCAACGGAGGCTCAAACCAGCTTGACCAGCTGCTTGCCGAAGTTGCGGCCCTTCAGCAAGCCGATGAAGGCCTCGGGTGCGGAAGCGATCCCCTGCGCCACCGACTCGCGGAACTTGAGTTTGCCGCTGGCCACCATGCCGCCGAGTTCCTTCAGCGCCTCGGGCCAGAACTGCATGTGCTCCGACACGATGAAGCCTTGCACCTTCAGTCGCGCGGTCAGGATCGTGGCCGGGTTGGCCAGCGGGATCGGCGCGCCGTCGTAGCCCGAAATCATGCCGCACAGCGCGATGCGGCCGAAGGCGTTCATGCGCGCCATCACCACGTCGAGGATGACGCCGCCGACGTTCTCGAAGCAGCCGTCGACACCGTTCGGCGCTGCCGCATCCAGCGCCTTCTGCAGGGACGTGCGGTCGGCGTGCGCCTTGTAGTCGATGCAGGCATCGAAGCCCAACTCGTTGACCACGTAGGCGCATTTGTCGGCCCCGCCGGCAAAGCCCACTGCCCGGCAGCCGCGTGCCTTGGCCAGCTGACCGACCACGCTGCCGACCGCACCGCTGGCCGCGCTGACCACCACCGTCTCGCCGGCCTTCGGCGCGCAGATCTGAATCAGCCCGTACCACGCGGTGACGCCGGGCATGCCCACCGACCCCAGGTAGGCGGACAGCGGAATGTGCGTGGTGTCGACCTTGCGGATCACGCCGAGCTGCGTCGCGTCCACCACCACGTAGTGCTGCCAGCCGCCACCGGCGACCACCTTGTCGCCCACCGCGTACTTGGGGTGGCGCGACGCCACCACCTCGCCCACCGTGCCACCCAGCATCACCGTGTCCAGCGCCTGCGGGGCGGCGTAGCTCTTGGCATCGTTCATGCGCATGCGCATGTAGGGGTCCAGCGACAGGTAATGATTGCGCACCAGCACCTGGCCGTCGTTCAACTCGGGCACCGGCGCTTCGACGAGACGGAAGTTGTGCACGCCGACCTCGCCTTGCGGGCGCGAGACAAGGTGAATTTGCGGGTTGACGGTGTGAGGGTTCGACATGGGAGGCTCCGCGTTGAAATTTCAGTCCGACGCGTTCAGGCGCTGGATCAGCCGGCCGCCAACCGGCAGGCCCTTGAGGTACTTGAAAGTGCCGGTGGCGTGCGCGATCAGCACGTCTTGCGCGTCGAACACCGAGCCTTCGCAAAACGCCATCGACGCGGTGCGCGTCAGCAGCTTGCCCATGCCGCGCAGGCGGCCGACGCCGGGGCGCATGAAGCTGGTTTTCATCTCGATGGTGACCACACCGCGGCCACCATCGGGCAGGTGGATGTCGGGGCTGCGCGCGGCATGCGCCATCACCACGTCGAGCAGGGTCATCGTGACGCCGCCGTGCGCCACGCTCCATGAATTGCACAGCTCGTCGCGCAGTTCGATGTCGATCTGCGCTTCGCCGCCTTCGATGCGAATCAGCTCGAAGCCCAGCGTCTCGACGAAGGGGATGTGGGTCAGGAACTTCATCGGGAACAGGTCAAACCCGCCGGGCCGTCCCAAGGGGTTGACGCGCCCCCTCGGGGGGCAGTGAACGCAGTGAGCGTGGGGGTCGTCATTCTTAGACGCCGTGCACCGCGCTCACGCCGCCGTCGACCGCCAGAATCTGGCCGGTGATGTGCTTGCCCGCCGCACTGGCGAACAGCAGCGCCGCGCCCTTCAGGTCGTCGTCGTCGCCCACGCGGTTCAGCGGTGCGGTGCGCGCGATGGCGTCGGCCCCCAGCTTCTCGAAGGTGCCGCGGGTCATCTTGCTCGGAAACATGCCCGGCGCCAGTGCGTTCACGGTGATGCCGTAGCGGCCCCATTCGCCGGCCAGTGTGCGGGTGAAGTTGACCACCGCGCCCTTGCTGGTGCCGTAGGCGATGAACTGCGTTTCGGGGCCTGCGCCCGACAACCCGGCGATCGACGCCACATTGATGATGCGGCCCGCCTTGCGCGGAATCATGCTGAGCTTGCCGATGGCCTGGCTCATCAGGAAGATGCTGCGGATGTTGATGTTCATCACCTTGTCCCAGGCTTCCAGCGGGTGGTCTTCGGCGGGTGCGCCCCAGGTGGCTCCGGCATTGTTGACCAGGATGTCGACCTGGCCCAGCCGCTGCATCGCATCGTCGGCCACACGCCTGATCTGCGCGGCGTCGCTGGCGTCGGCCGCGACCCAGCAGGCGTCGATGCCCTTGGCCTGAAGGTGGGCCGCGGCCTCTTCCAGGTCGGACGCCTTGCGCGATGTCAGCATGATCCGCGCCCCGGCTTCGCCGAGGGCTTCGGCGATCTGCAGGCCCAGGCCGCGCGAGCCGCCGGTGACCAGGGCCGTCTTGCCACTGAGGTCGAACAGGTTCTTGATCGGGGTGCTCATGAGGTCGTCTCCGGTGTGAGTGTTGTCAGCGTCGCGCTACTGCTTTTTCAGTGCCTTGAAAAAGGCCTTGCTGTCGGTGGGCCGGCCCAGAAACTGCTGAAGCAGCTCGTCCGGTGCCACCTGCCCGCCATTGGCCAGCACCGTCGCACGGTAGCGGCGGCCCACCTTCGCATCGAGCTTGTCCGCCGCAAACGCGGTGCGCAGGTCTTCAGCCACCACGTAGCTCCACAGGTAGCCGTAATAGCCCGCGGCGTAGCCACCTGCGATGTGGCCGAAGCCGGCCGGGAACATGCTGCCGCTCACGTGGCCGAGCGGCGTTTCGCCTTCCATGCGGGCCCACAGCGCCATCGGGTCCTGCGCGTCCTTGCCGTGCAGTGCGAGGTCGTAGCTGGCGAACAGCTGCTGGCGTGACACCTGGATTCCCTTGCCGAATTCCTTGGCGCGTTTGGCCTTGGCCAGCAGCTCGGGCGGCACCGGCTTGCACGTCGGGCAAACGTCTTTGAACAGGGCCATCACCTTGGGGTCGAAGACCCAGGCTTCGAGCATTTGCGACGGTGCTTCGACGAAGTCACGTTGCACGCTGGTGCCCGCCTGGCTGGCGTACCGCGTTGTCGACAGCAGCGTGTGAACCGCATGGCCGAACTCGTGCAGCAACGTGTCCAGCTCGTCCAGTGTCAGGCCCTGGCGGTTGAAGTTGACCACCAGCCCCGCCGCAGGCAGGCGGCCCGCCAGCGTCGACACACCGCGAAAGGACCACACCGCGGCGTGGTTGTATTTGTCGGCCCGTGGGTACAGATCGACGAACAGCGTGCCCAGTGTGGTGCCTGTGGCCTGGTCGCGCACTTCGAAGGCGCGCGCGTCGGCGTGCCACAGCGTTTGCTGCGCCGCAGTCAGGCTGACACCGAAAAGCTTCTCGGCCAGCCGGAACACGAACTTCAGGCTTTCTTCTGGTGGAAAGTAGGTGCGGAACTGCTCCTCGTCCACCGCGTACCTGGCGCGGCGTGCGCGGGCAGTGTAGAAGCCCACGTCCCAGCGGTTCACCACCGTCGCACCCATGCCCTGCTTCAGGTGCTGCGCCTTGGCCGCCCGCAGCAGGGACAGGTCGACCAGTTCGCGCTGCCAGACCACCTCTTTCACGGCACCCAGAAATTGCTGCACCTGCGCTTCGCTGCCCGCCATGCGACGGCGCAGCACGAAGTCGGCATATGACGCAAAGCCGAACAGGCCGGCGTATTCGCGCCGCAAGTCGGCCAGTTGCGCCAGCAGCTTGAGGTTGTCCGCCCCGCCCTGGCTCAGGTACGCCCGCCACATGCGTTCACGCGCTGCCGCGCTGACGGCGTTCTCGAGCACCGGCGTCGACGTCGGGTAGTCGAGGCCGAGCAGGTAGCGGCCCTGCTCATCGCGCTTGGCGTCCTTCCAGACCTTGGGCGGCACGCCGGCCAGTTCACGCTCGGTGAAGGCCACCAGGGTCTTGTCTTCACGGATGTGGCGACTGAACTCCTGCGACAGCCGCGTGCTCTCGGCGTTGATGTCGAGCGCGCGCTTTTGCTTGTCGGCCGGCAAGCCGACACCGGAGTCCTCGAAAGCGTTCAGCAAATCCTGCAGGTAGCGACGGTCGATGGCGTCCGTCGGCTGCGCCTGCTTGAGCTGTGCGTAGACGGCGGCGTTCTGCAGGAAGGCGCTGTTGAAGGCCTCGTACTTCAACTCGCAGGCTTCGGTGGCGTCGCGAATGGCTTTGACGGGGTGAACCGACGTGAGCAAGGCCATCGGCCCGAGCGTGTCTTCATAGCGCAGCGTCAGTGCGTCGAGTGTCGTCAGCAGGACGCGCGCGTCGGCGCTGGGGGCAGGTTTTTGCAGACCCGATTCCTGCTGCTTCAGGTCGGCGAGCATGCGGTCGCAATCGGCAGCCACGCGGGCAGCGTCGGCGTAGGCCGGAAAGGCATACACCTGCGCCGCAGCCGGCAGCGCTGCGAGCACCAGAACGACCGGCACCACGGCACAGAAGAGCCTGGACAGCACGCAGCGAACAGCGAATCTCGACATCGTTTTTGCTTTCAAGGGCCAGGGGCACGGGCGGTCAGCGTTTCATGGTCGAGCACGCTGCGCGACTCGCGCAACGGCCCGAGCTGTGAGCTCACCGCCTTGTGGTGCGGGTGCTTCTGGTAGGCGTCCAGCGCGGCCGCATCGACAAATGTCGACACCAGCAGAACATCGACGTTGGCGTCCAGGCCGGGCTTGCAAATGCCCACCTCGAATTCGAGCATGCCCGGCACCAGGCCGATGCAACTGTCGAGCAGCAGTTTGAAGCGCGGTGCAGTGGCCGGGTCCAGCAGCTTCCACATCACGACGTGGCGGATCACGGCGCGTCCTTGCGGCGGATCACGGCGCGTCCTTGCGGCGCGAGCGCACCCACAGCAGCACCGCGCCCGCCGCTGCAACGAGCGCCCCGCCGACGACGATGGACCAGCCCAGCGGGTCGTCGGCCTTCTGGATCGACAGACCCAGCACGACGCCGAGCAGGCCCGCGTAGATGAGCGCCCAGATCAGCTTGTGCAGCGCGGCGTTGCTCATGCTCAGGCTCAGAACCATTCCGCGGCCATGCTGCGGCAGGTATCGTCGCGGGACTCGACCACGCCCAGCCAGGCGGGAACGCGCGGCAGTTCGTAGTTGAAGAAGTAGGTGGCGGCGGCCAGCGTGCCGCGCATCGAATCGACACGCTGGCGATCGACGCCTGCATCGAGCGCAGCCTGCGCGCACAGTGCCACGTCCAGCCAGACCCACGCCAGCACGGTGTGCCCGAACGCCTGCAAGTAGGGCGTCGCGTTGGCCAGCGCCTCGTCCGGGTTGCCGGTGGACCAGGCTGCCTGTGTGGCGCGGCGCAGTGCGGCCAGCGTGGCGGCGAGTTGCCCGGCGTGTGCGGCCCAGCCAGTGTGGCCCGATGCACGTTCGATGGTGGTGGCCATGGTGTCGGCCAGCAGGCTCAGACCCCGCCCGCCGTTCATCACCACCTTGCGGCCCAGCAGGTCGAGGCCCTGGATGCCGTGCGTGCCTTCGTGGATCATGTTGAGGCGGTTGTCGCGCCAGTACTGTTCGACCGG
>JANNEI010000472.1:0-7569 GCA_031378565.1 Burkholderiales bacterium | reverse complement strand
CAGGTTCCATCGATATGATTTTGCAGCTTTGCGGCGCGCAACACCAGCTCAGCGCCGCAACTTGCAGAAAAACTGCGCGGCTTCGCATCTACATTTCTTGATCGCGTTGACCGACGCCGCCAACCCACCGCACAGGAGCCGAGCATGCAATTCACACCCTGGGAAAATCCGATGGGCACCGACGGTTTCGAGTTCGTCGAATACGCCGCCCCCGATCCCGTGGCACTCGGCCAGTTGTTCGAAAGCATGGGCTTCGTGGCCATCGCCAGGCACCGGCACAAGAAGGTCACGCTGTACCGCCAGGGCGGGATCAACTTCATCATCAACGCCGAGCCGAATTCTTTCGCGCAGCGCTTTGCGCGCCAGCACGGCCCGAGCGTGTGCGCGATGGCGTTCCGCGTCAACGACGCGGCGCAGGCCTACGAGCGCGCCCTCGAACTCGGTGCCTGGGGCTTCGACAATCACACCGGCCCGATGGAGCTGAACATCCCTGCCATCAAGGGCATCGGCGACTCGCTGATCTATTTCGTCGATCGCTGGCACGGCAAGGACGGCGCGGCGACCGGTGCCATCGGCAACATCAGCATCTACGACGTGGACTTCGTGCCCATCCCAGGCGCGGTGGCGGCGACCGAGGGCAACGGCCTGACCTACATCGACCACCTGACGCACAACGTGCACCGCGGCCGCATGAAGGAATGGGCCGACTTCTACGAGCGATTGTTCGGCTTCAAGGAGGTGCGCTACTTCGACATCGAAGGCAAGCTCACCGGCCTGAAGAGCAAGGCGATGACCAGCCCCTGCGGCAAGATCCGCATCCCCATCAACGAGAGCTCGGACGACAAGAGCCAGATCGCCGAGTACCTCGACCTGTACCACGGCGAAGGCATCCAGCACATCGCGCTGGGCACCGACGACATCTATGCCACCGTGGAAGGGATGAAGCGCCAGGGCGTGGCGTTCCAGGACACCATCGCGACTTACTTCGACCTCATCGACAAGCGCTTGCCGAACCACGGCGAGAACGTGGACGAGTTGCGCCGACTGCGCATCCTGATCGACGGTGCTACCCACCTGGGCGCGCCGAACGAACTGCTGCTGCAGGTGTTCACGCAGACGGTGATCGGGCCGATCTTTTTCGAGATCATCCAGCGCAAGGGCGACCAGGGCTTTGGCGAAGGCAACTTCCGCGCGCTGTTCGAGAGCATCGAGCTCGACCAGATCCGCCGCGGCGTGCTGACCGACAGCACGGCAAGCTGAGCCACCGATGTCCATCGATGAACTCGCGCCCGACAAGGGCCTGAACCTGGGCGTGGCGCCGGCCACTTACGGCCAGGGCGACCGACCGCCGCGTGGCGAGTACGCCGCCGCTCGCAGCGACTACACCTGTGAACAGAACTGGCAGGCCTACACCGCGCAGGATCACGACCTGTACCGTCGACTCTACGAGCGCCAGGCGGGGCAGCTGACAGGGTTGGCGTGCGACGAGTTCATCGCCGCCATGGACCACCTCGGCGCGCCTCAACAGATACCGCACTTCGACGCGCTGTCGGAAAAGCTTTACCGCGCCACGCGTTGGCAGATCGTCGCCGTGCCGGGGCTGATCCCCGAAGAAGCGTTTTTCGCCCTGCTGGCCAAGCGCCAGTTCCCGGTCACCGGCTGGATACGCCGCCCCGAAGAGTTCGACTATGTGGTCGAGCCGGATGTCTTCCACGACCTGTTCGGCCACGTGCCGCTGCTGTTCAACCCGGTGTTCGCCGACTACATGCAGGCCTACGGCGCGGGCGGGTTGAAGGCGAGCCGACTCGACGCCTGCGAGCTGCTGGCGCGGCTGTACTGGTACACGGTGGAGTTCGGGCTCATCGACACGCCGCAAGGTCTGCGTGCCTACGGTGCAGGCATTCTGTCGTCGGCCGGCGAACTGCGCCACAGCGTGCGCAGCACCGAGCCCAGCCGTGTGGGTTTCGATCTGCAGCGCATCATGCGCACCCGCTACAAGATCGACACTTTCCAGTCCACCTACTTCGTGATCGACTCCTACGAGCAGTTGTTTGATGCCACCGCACCCGACTTCACCGCGCTGTACGCAGCGGTGCGCCAGCAGCCTGAAGTCGAGGCCGGCGTGGCACTGAACGGTGAGCGGCGTTTCCCGAGCGCCTGACCCGACACGGTTGGCCAAGAGCCGGGCGCCGTGAGCATCGCGGTGCCTCATCCCCAATTGGAGGGACACCATCGGGGCGATTGAGCGCCGCGCCGTTTCAGCGGACAGTACAGCCATGATCGAATCCCCGTCTGCCTGACCTGCACAGCCATGTCACCCCGACTCTCGCTAGGCTGCGCGCTGGTGCTGTTGTTGTCGATGGCGCTTGCCGTGGCCACCGGGCTGGCAGCGTGGGGGCCGGTGGTTGTGAGCGAGGCGTATCACCAGTACGCCGACGTCCGTGGCTGGGGCGATGTTCCGGCGGCGCTCAACGCGCTGGCCTGCCTGCCGCTGCTGCTCGCATCCGCCTGGGGACTGCGTCCGCTGCGCCGCAGCTCGTGGCCCGCTTCCGTCACCTTGCCCTGGCAACTTTTCTTGGTGCTCGCAGCCGCACTGTCGGCCGGCTCGGGGCTGTACCACCTCCACCCCGGCGATGGGAGTTACGTGCTGATCCACACCGTCGGTGCCGGTGCCTTCGTGACCCTGCTGCTGGGCTTCATGGCGGAGAGGGTCGACGCGCGCTGCGGCTCGAAGCCTGCCATCGCCATCGGTGTGGGTGTGGCTGCCAGCGCCGGCTTGTATTGGCTGGGCGGTGAATGGCTTTCAGGCGGCGGCGACCTGCGGCCGGTGCTGTTTCTGCAAGGTCTGCCGATCTTGCTGATACCCGCCGGCGCGCTGAGTCTGCCGGGCCGTTTCACCACCACCGGCGACTGGATGTGGATGCTCGGGCTGTACGTGTCGGCACGCGCGGCCGCTGCGGCCGATGCCTGGATATTCGACGCGTCAGGCTGGGTCAGCGGCCACACCCTGATGCACCTGCTGCTGACGGGCATTGCGCTGCGGCTGGCCTACCGGGCCACTCGGCCGCCAGCGCTGGCTGTCTCCGGCGCGCCAGCAGATTCGACCCAGCGAAACACTTCGCTCAACACCGCGGGGTGATGCGCCATGTGCACGTGTGCACAGGCAGTCAGATGCCGATTTTCGGCACCCGGCAGAGTCGCGGTGCTGGCCGGGAAAACGATGTTGTCGCAGTGCCCGTAGAAGCAAGTGAAGCGAGCGAAGCGCTCCGCTGGTTCGCTCGACAGCAGCTTCGTGTGCCACGCATGTTTCAGGCGCATTTGCTGCGCGTTTTGCGTGTGGCCGAAGCGTGCCAGGAAGGTGCCTCGATGCGGGCTGCCGACGGTGATGATGCGGTGCGCCTGAATGCCCGACATGGCGCTGCTCTGCCATGCGCGAACTGCCAGTCCGCCCATGCTGTGCGCGATGACGACGGGCGTCATCCCGGTGGCGGCCGACACCCGGCGAACCGCGGCGTCGATGATGGGCACGTAGTCGTCGATCGAGCCAAAAACCGGTTCCAGGTTGACGGCCACAAAAGGCACGTTGCGCTCGCGAAGTCGAAGCATCATCGGATTCCACAAGCCCCGATTGCAGACATAGCCGTGAACCAGCACCACGCCGCGCCGCGGTGCCTGGGCTGGCACGAAATCAGGCACCGCGCTTGAGCGAAACGGCTGACGCCAGCAGAACACTCGAGGTGCCGTCACCACCTCCCCTGCCCACGCCTGAACGAGCTGTGCGAGCGTCGCGCGTGGTGCCGGATCGTCGCGATTCACGAAATACAGCAACACGAACTCGACAGCGAGGAAAGCTGCGTATCCGAACAAGATTGCCAGCGCGCCGGCAGCGGCGAACAGCGGCGCGCCTCGATCGACGAAGACGAACGCCCACGCCGACGCGGCCAGCAGCAGACCGAGGGTGATGAACTGCTGCAGGCGAGCGAGCATGTCAGGACGCCGCGCGCCGAGCCTGCTCAGGCCAGCGCCACATCGCGTCCGCTGAGGCGTTTGGCGAGTGCGGTGGCCAGCTTGTTGACCAGCCCGTACACCGACAGCTGCGGGTTCGCGCCGATGCTGGTCGGGAACAGGGAGCCGTCGTGCACCGACAGGTTTTCGATCTGCCAATGCACGCCGTCGGGTCGAACCACGCCCTGCTTCTCATTGCCCGCCATGGCGCAGCCGCCCATCACGTGCGCGCTCACCACGCGCGTCAGCAAGGGTTTCATCGCCAGCGCATTGATGCCCTCGCGAGCCTGCGCCCAACTGGTGTAGGTGGCGGCCAACTCGTGCACCGGTGCCACCGTGCGTGCGCCAGCCGCGAACTGGATCTCGGCCATGCTGAGGAAGGCACGTCGGGCGCCGTCCATCACGTAGTCGTTCAGCGCGTAGCCCAGCACCGGTGAGCCATCGCTGCGAAGCTTGACCTGTCCACCGGGCGACTGCTCGTGAAAGCCGTCGCGCATCAGCGCCAGCAGGCTGTGGGTGTTCGGGAACGCCTTCAGTGTGTCGGCCTGCTGCTGCCCGTAGCCGGGCAAGGTCGACGCAAAAATGACAGGGTGGATGGGCGGCGCTTCGAGCTTGTAGCCGATGGGGCCGTCGATGGCCTGCGTGTCGAGGAAATGATCCGAGTAGATCGTCTGCGGCGCGCCGTTCCAGCCCTCGACCTTCTGGTCGAAGATGCCGGCCGAGATCACCACCGGATGCAGAAAGGTGCGCGTGCCCAGCAGGCCATGCGGATCGGGCAGCGCCGAGCGCAACAGCAAGGCAGGCGAATTGATCGCCCCGCCCGAGACCACGTAATGTTTGGCGACGATGCGCGTCGCGCTGGCGCTGGCCGCAGTGCCATCCACCTTCACCGGCACGCACACCAGGGCGGTCACTCTGCCGCCGGCGATGCTGAACTCTTGAGCCCGGGTTTGCGTGAGCAGGCGAGCACCCTTGTCGAGAGCCGCGGGAATGGTCGTGACCAGCATCGACTGCTTGGCGTTGGTCGGGCAACCCATGCCGCACGAACCGAGGTTTCGACAACCCAACACGTTGCGGTTGATCACTGCCGCGGCGATGCCCAGCTGGGTCGCGCCGCGGCGCAACAAATCGTTGTTTTCATTCGGTGCGACCAGCCACGGGCTGATGCTGAGCCGCTGTTCGGCCTGCGCGAACCAGGGTGCCATCGCTTGCTCGGTCAGTTCGCTCAGCCCGAAGCGTTCACGCCAGAACCGCAGCGTGGCCACGGGGGTGCGGAACGAACTGGTCCAGTTCACCGTGGTCGAGCCGCCGACGCAGCGTCCTTGCAGGATGTTGATGGCCTTGTCGGCCGTCTTGCGTGCGGCGCTTTCCTGGTACAGGCTGGGATAGGCCTCGCTTTCGCGCTGGTTGAAATCGCTGCTCGACTTGAGCGGGCCTTCCTCGATCAGCACCACATCCAGTCCGGCGCGGGTGAGCAATTCAGCGGTGATGCCGGCACCCGCACCGGTACCGATGATGGCCACATCGCACTGCAGGGCGGCAGGCAACGCGGCATGCGGCCCACCATGCACTTTCCAGCCACGTGACAGGCCTTCGCGAATCGGATCGGGCAGTTGGTTCATTGGATCGGCGTGTGGGGTTTGGCAGGCGTCAAACAGCGGTGGGGCCGGGATACCCCAGCAACGGCCAAGCCTGCGTGTCTGCGTAAAACGCCGCGTTGGTGAGGTCACGCAGGGCGTGATACGCCTGCTGCCTCAAGTCGAGGCCGGAGGTGCGCATTCCCTGCAGGGCCTGCTGAATGTCGGTGACCGTGGCCTGCTCCCAAGCAGTGCTCAAACCGGCCAGCGCCAGACGTCCCGGTGGCGCGGCAAGCAGTGCGAGCAACTGCGACAACTCGGCCTGCGTTGCGGCTGGAAACGCAGCCACTGCGTCGTCGACCCGCGACAAGTGAGACGTCAACGCAGTGCCGCGGGCCGCCTCATCGGCAGGCAAGCTGCCGTCGAGCACTGCCCGCGCGACAGCACGGAAAACGGATTGCCCCGCCGGCGTCAAGTGACCGTTTGACAGCCCCGGCCGCAGCCACGCGACGCCGCCACCGACGACGGCCAAAAGTGTGGCCGTCCCGAGGCCGAGTCGAAGCAGTGTCCGTCGTTGCATGCATTCATTCCGTCACCGCACCGCGCGCGGCGTGGCGAGTGTTGCATCATTCACAGGGGTGGTCTTAGGGGCTAGCGACTAAACAGCGCACGGGCCACCCGACATCTCGATCGTGTTGACAACCGCCGCCACGCCACTTTGTGATGCCCGACACCGACCACCCCATTCTGATTCAACTGCAAACCGTGCGACTCGAGCGAGAGCGGCGAGCGCAGTCTGCGCAATTGCTGGCCAGGGTGCAGGCCGTGAAGGCGTATCAGCAGGCCCGCTTCGCCAATACGTATGCGGATCTGCTCGATACACAGCGCTACGGCCCGGCGGCGCGCTTCTTTCTCGACGAGCTCTACGGGCCGAGCGATTTCACCCAACGCGACGCACAGTTTGCGAGGGTCGTCCCAGCACTGGTGCGATTGTTTCCGGACGAGATCGTCCGCACTGTTCAAACGCTGACGTCACTGCATGCCTTGTCGGAAACGCTGGACACCGAGATGGCTGCTCGGATGCAGACCGAGACGGCGAACGCGGCAGCCTACATCGCCGCGTGGCAGCACACCGGGCGTCCCGATGAGCGCGACCGGCAAGTCGACCTGATGCTGTCGGTCGGCGATTCGCTGGATCGCCTGACGCGCAAGCCTTTGGTGCGCGCCAGCTTGGCGATGATGCGCGGCCCTGCACGCGCTGCGGGTCTGGGTGAACTGCAGCGACTTCTGGAGAACGGGTTCGACACGTTCCGAGCCATGCGAGGCGCTGAAGAGTTTCTGTCCATCATCGGGGCACGTGAGCGCGCCATGTGCGGCGCGCTTTTCGCATGGCGGGCCGGAGACGCTGATCCGACTCAACTCCCCTGATCACGCAACAGCACGTCAGCCAGTTGATGTTCGCACCTCCATCGACCTTGAAGCGATGCCGGCTGCGATATGAAGAACCGCGGTCACTCGCCAATCAAGCGATATTGTTTGCGCAGATCTTCGGCGGCCGATGCACGCCGCACACAACGCCAGCCGCAAGGGGCGACCCAGCCATGCATCGGTTCGGCGATCGCCGGTGCGGTGGATTCACGCCCGCTACTTCCTGCGAAATTCATTCCAGGCCGCGCTGGGCATTGCGCATGAGTGCACCCAGGATCGTGCTCTGACGCTTGACCGTGCGAAGCAGACGGCGGAACTGCTTGGCGTGGGCGTAGCCGCCGGCCTTGCGAAGCAGCTCCTTGCCCTCCTCGGCGAACGTCTTCTTGTCCCACACAGTGCCTGGCGTCACTTGCCACCTTGTGGCGCGCGATCTCCAGCAAGCGGCTGTCTGTGGGATCGGCGACGGCTTTCTCTTGCAGCGTCATGTCCACGATGATGCGTTCGAACTCGGTCATTTCTGAGCACCCCCAACGACACCGAGGCCTCGATGGTGGACTTG
>JANNEI010000459.1:0-1806 GCA_031378565.1 Burkholderiales bacterium | reverse complement strand
GGGGTGCATTGCCCGTCGGCGTGTCAGCGGTGAGCGATCAGGCTGCCTTGCATTGCGGCAAGCGACCTTCGAATCCAGCCCTTGACCGTGCCCAGCGGCCGATCGAGGCGCTGCGCGATCTGCGCGTACGTCAGCCCGTCGTAGAAGGCCAGCATCAGGCACTGGCGCTGTTCGGCCGACAGGCCCGCCATCGACCGCTGCACCGCATCGGCAGCCATCGTCTGGCTGGCCCAATGCGCCGGATCGGGGTCTGCCGACTGCAATTCGGCATACGGATCGCTCTCGTCGAACATGGACCGCGCTGAACCCTGAGGACGCGCATCGCGTCGCCGCAAGCTGTCCACCGCGGCATGGTGGGCGATGCCGGTGAGCCAGGCCATCGCGCAGCCTCGTCGCGGATCGAACTGCAGCCGATTCGTCCACGCCTTCACATAGATTTCTTGCAGCACGTCTTCGGCCAGGCTTCGGTCGGTGTTGATCCTCAGCACCAGGCCGAACAGGTGCTTGCTGGTTCGCTCGTAGAGCCGCGCGAACGACGCTCGGCAATCGGTGCCAACGGCAGTCAGCAACCCGGTCAACTCGTCGTCGATGTTTCGCGCACGCGCCTTGGCACCGACCACGCCGACCGGTCTCAGCACAGCAGCAGCTTCGTCGCTCCCCGCGAGCAGCGCAGCGGTCATCGTTCTCGATCCGGGGTCGTCAAACATCGGCGACGACATTCATCCGGTGGCAATGAAGCGGTCGGTGCGGGCGGCTTCCAGAACCCGCTTCAGATCCCAGTCCAGCAGATCGACCGGACGCCGCTGGTGCAGCCACGAATTGGGCTGCGCGAACCACACGGCGAGCGCCCAGCCGTCGAAATCGGACGCCAGTTCGGCGACCACCTGGCGCGGCGTCAGCTTGATCGACATGTGAGTCAGATCGAACTGGAACAGCGGCACCCAGAAGGTGCGCCGCCATTCGAACCCGAACAGCTGGCCCGAGTCGATCAGGCCGCGCACGCTGACGCTCGCGCCGCTGCCGGGGCGGTGCTGGTTGAGCAGCCGGTTCAGCTCGGACGTGCGTGCGATGCCGCCCGTGGGGCGGTAGGCCGAGAGCATGGCGACGAAGTCACGGTCCATCGGCAGGGCACCGACGTCGTCCCCCGGCGTCTGCATGAAGTAGGCCAGCGATGTTTCGGGAACGGTGTCACTGAAAGACCGATGCAGCGCTCTCAGGCTGGGCGCGTTCCGCGGCATCGGGACATTCAGGCTGGTGCGGGCCAATTCCAGGTATTGAGCGGGTGACATGGCGTACCTCCAGCCGGAACGATGCCCGCGCGGAAAAGCATCGTCTGTGCGCTAACGAACGCAAGGCGAACTTCTTTTCTTGATCGCCGCTGGCTCGGCAAATTGAGCGGCCGTTAAGTGCTCCAGCGCACAGACCGACCCTTGGCACGGTCGTAATTTCGGCGTCGGAACCTGTCTGCAAATGACCGCTTCCACGCGACGCCTTGCGAATCAACTCTTGCTGCGCAGCGTCGTCTTCACGCCTCTCTCTTCACGCCTCGCAAAAGGAACACGCCATGACTGACTGCACTCTCAAACGCTCACGCATCGCCGAGGCCGTTGGCACCCTCGGCATCGGCCTGGCCCTGGCCATCGCGGCAAGCCCGTCGGCCCTCGCTTCCAGCCACCGCGAAGCGCCCAGCATCACCGGCAGTCCGAAGCTGGACGCGACCGACCTGTACATGTTCCGCAGCTACGAGACGGGGCGTGACGCCTACGTGACGATCCTGGCCAACTACCAGCCGTTCCAGGACCCGCA
>JANNEI010000447.1:0-2312 GCA_031378565.1 Burkholderiales bacterium | reverse complement strand
ATCGGGCGCGTCAACCCCGAGTTTCTGCAGCGCATCGACCGGGTCAACATCGTCGGCTACGACCGGCCATGGCGCGCGCCGGCCAGCCACGACCAGACGGCGAGCGCGGCCCCGTGGTGCGTCCTGAAGGCCGACATCCATGCGTTCAGCAACCTTATGCGTGAAGGTGCCGATGCGCCCGTGCGCAAGGCGCTCGAAGACGCGGTCGCCCGCTGGACCCCGGTCTCGGCCATTGCCGAGACGGGTGCCGGCGACTCGGCGTTGATCGCTGCCGACGACCCGGTGGCGCTGGTGCAGACGGCACGCCACTTGATGGACGACGTGTACGCCGCCCCCGGCCAGCCGCGCCTGCGCATCGCGTTGCATTACGGCGAAGTGCACACGCGGCAGCGCGACACCGACCTGCGCACCGTCATCGTCGGTGGCGACGCGATCCTGTGCGCCGCGCGAGTCGAGCCGATCGTCGAGCCCGGGCAAATATGGGCGACCGAAGAGTTCCGCCAGCAGTTCCTGCAGCGGCCCTCGCTGTGGCGGACCACGGCGGTGCCGACAGCGGCGGGCGACAACCTGTTCAACATCCGCAAGCCGGGCACGCTCGAACCCGACCTGTGGGTTCGCCTGTACCGCCTGGAGTCCTGAACGCCACGCGGCTTCGTTCAAACCGCAGGCGCTGGCGCGCTCAGCCGCCGCCGCACCGCCGCCAGATAACAGTCGCTGGCCGCATCGAACTCGCCAGCCTCGAACCAGGCGCGGCCACCGAGCGACAACCAGTCGGTGGCTGCATCGGCATCGACACCGTGCACCGCCGCTGCCGCTGCGTAACCCCGCGCGGCACCCACCCAGTCGCCCAGGTACTCGATCAGCACGGCATGCTGGTACAGCGCCTGCGCAAAGTCGCCGCTGTCGGCCTGCCCCAGGCGGCGCAGGAGGTCAATCACGCGCTCGCTGTGCGCCAGCGCTTCGGCGTAACGGCTGGGCTCGGCCGCGTTCAATCGCGCGGCCACCAGGTTGTGCAGCACCGCTGCGGCCATCCGGCTGTGGGCCAGTGCCGGCGTGGCGTCAATCAACGGCAGCGCGCGTTCGAGTGCGGCCAGCGCGGCATCGACATCACTGCGTGACAACGCGAAAGTCGCGTGCGTGTTGAGCAGGTGCACTTCGCTCTGCGCCTCACCGAGTTGACGCGCCAGCGCGGCACCTTGCGACAGCAGCGGCAGCGCTTCGTCGGGGCGCTGCGCTTCGAGCAGCAGCGGCGCGTAGAAAGTCAGCCAGACCAGGCGTTCGGCGGGTGGCGTGGCGTCGGAGCTTCGTTGCCGGTGCACCTGCCGCAGCATCGTCAGCATCGGCTCGGTCTGGCCGTTTCGGCGGTACGTCAGTCCTTGCTCCAGGAACACGCCCGCGCCGTGCGGTTGCAGCGGGCCGTTCCAGGTCTCGGCCAGTTGGCCGACCAGCGCCAGGGTCTGATTGCACAGGTCGTTCGCACCATGCTGGCGGTACAGCACGCCCAGGTTGTGCCAGATCAGAAGTTGGTCATCGACCAGCGCGCCACCTGCCGCCACCAGCATGCGCTGCACGGCGTGGAACAGCTCTTCGACACCCCCGGGCGCACCCAGCGGCACCAGGGCACCGGCGACGTTGATCAGCGCCATCGCGACCTCACGGCTGGCCGGCAACGATTCGTCGCTCGCGATCGCCGCAGCGCGCCCCAGCACGTCGTTCGCCGCAGCGGCATCGGTGGCGGCGGCGGCCTGCTGCGCCAGCAGCTTCAGCGTGGCCAGCGTCATGGCGACGGCTCCAGCGCAGCGGCACGCAGCCCGGCCGAAAGCGGCCCCACCGCGCCCCAGCAGACGAACGCGGCCCAGGCACCGGGGTGCGCCCAGCGGGGCCGGCGGCGCAGTTCTCGCTGCGCCTGCTGCAAGGCCTCGGCGCGCCCGGCACCGGCCAGCAGGCGGCGATAGAAACCGTCCATCAGCGCGGCGGTCGCATCGTCTTCAACGGCCCACAGGCTGATCACCTGCGTGGCCGCCCCGGCGATGGCAAAGGCGCGCCGCAGACCGGCGAACTCGCCCCCCGGCGGCGTGCTGCCGAGCCCGGTGTCGCAAGCCGACAGCACCACCAGCTCGGTGCCGCGCAGGTCGAGCGCGGCCAGCTCGCTGGCGCTGATGAAGCCCGACGCGCCGCCCGGTAAGCCGCCCGGCGAGCCACCCGACAAGCGGCGATTGGCACCCGCCAGCGCCAACCCGGCGTGCAGCATCGGGTTGTCGACGGGCGATCGCGATGCGCGTCCGAGCACCAGCCATTCACCGCCGACCTCC
>JANNEI010000437.1:0-3087 GCA_031378565.1 Burkholderiales bacterium | reverse complement strand
TCCAGCACGATCGAGATGGTCGGCACCAACAAGCCGATCGAGGTGGCGGTGATCGACGAAGCGCAGATGATCTTCGACGTTTCGCGCGGCTGGGCCTGGACGCAGGCCATCGTCGCGGTGCCGGCGAACGAGGTGATCATCATCTGCTCGGCCTACGCCGTGCCCGCGCTCGAAAACCTGCTCGGCCTGTGCGGCGAGAAGGTCGAAGTGCGCCACTTCGAGCGCAAGCAGCACGTGCAGCTGCTGCCCGCGCCGGTGCCGATTTCAGCCCTGCACAAGGGCGACGCGGTGGTCGCGTTCAGCCGCCGCGAGGTGCTGATGTTGCGCGACCAGATCGGTGCCAGCGGGCATCCCGTTTCCGTGATCTACGGCGCGCTGCCGCCCGAGGTGCGGCGGCGCGAGGCCGAACGTTTCGCGCACGGCGCGTCCGACATCCTGGTGGCCACCGATGCCATCGGCATGGGGCTGAACCTGCCGATCCGCCGCGTGCTGTTCAGCACCATGACCAAGTTCGACGGCCAGGGCGACCGCGAGCTGAACGAATCGGAAGTGCACCAGATCGCCGGCCGCGCCGGGCGCTTCGGCATGCACGACGAAGGCTTCGTCGGCGTGCTGCGCGAGGCCGAGCCGACGGCTGCCAAAGCCTTGAAGGAACTGCTGCCGAAAACACCGCGCGCGCCACGCGACTTCAAGGCCCCGGTGGCCCCCAACGGCTGGCACATCGACATGATTTCATCGCGCCTGGGGCTGCGCCAACTGCGCGAAGTGCTGGGCGTGTTCATGGACCAGCTGCAGCTCGACAACGCGCACTTCGAAGTCGCCAAGCTGGAGCAGATGCTGGAGCTGGCCGCACAGCTGGACGTGACCGCCGCCACGCTGTCGCTGAAACAGCGCTTCACCTATGCGCAGGCCCCGGTCGACAGCCGCACCGAATCGCAGGTGCAGGAGTTCCTGAGCTGGGCGCACAGCCACGCACAGACGGGCAAGGCCGGCACGCCGTGGTTTCTGCAGGACGTGGACGAACACAGCCGCTTGGAACGCATGGAACAGGCGCTGCGCTCGTGCACGCTGTGGCTGTGGCTGGACTTGCGCTTCCCCGACGTCTTCGGCCACGTGGAGGCGGTGAACGACATGCGGCACCGGCTCAACGACGGCATCGAGCGGCAGCTCAAGGGCAAGAAGCCGCTGTGGCAAACGCGCGGTGGAGCGCGGCGCTGAGGTTGCCCTTCACGCTCTCGAACCCTGATTCCAGGGGTGAGTTACTGCTGAACAACAGGCCTCGTTCGCGAGACAGCGTGCATTCATCACGGTTGCAGCGCACCTTGTGCACTGAGGCCACTGATTCGAGGTCTATCGCCGACTCATTCGCGCTTCAACAATGGCGACATGAAAAAGCGACCACATGTTTTTACCTGGGATGACGAGCCCAACGACGAGCGCCCGAGCGCCTTCGCGCACTCCACGCAAATGCCCACCGAATCCTGGTTCGACCCGCTGCCCGAGGAGCGCAAGAAGGCGTTGCGTCGGTCGCCCCGCAGCGGCCTGCTCTCCATCTCCGTCACGTTCGTGCTGGCGCTCGCCTTGAGCGGCTACGTGCTGTACGAAATCGCGAAGCTGCTGCGCGGCTGATCGGGAACCCTGAATTCACGTCAGGTGCGTCACGTCACGTCACGCTGCGCCACGTCACGCTGCGCCGAAACTTCCGTGGCGGCCCTCGCCTAGCGTGAAGCGACCGGCCCCCTGAACCGTCTCGCCCGAGGCCAGCGTGGCCAGACCGAATTGCAGTTCGCTGCGCAACGCGTCGCGCTCGCCGAGGCCCCACTGCGCCAGCACCGACAAGCGGTCGTTGCGCATGCAGGTCTGCGGGAAAGCGGCGATCTGTTTCGCCAGCTCGACCGCTGCCGCGAGCGCCTGGCCTGAGGCCACCACGCGGTTCGCCAGCCCGATGGCCAGCGCCTCGGTGCTGTGAACCGGACGCCCGGTGAGAATCAAGTCCATCGCCCGCGACTGGCCGATCAACCGTGGCAGCCGCAGCGTGCCGCCGTCCACCAGCGGCACGCCGAAGCGCCGGCAATAGATGCCCATCACCGCGTCGTCGGCCATCACCCGCAGGTCGCACCACAGCGCCAGCTCCATGCCGCCAGCCACTGCGTGGCCCTCGATGGCGGCGATGACCGGCTTGCTCAACTGCATGCGGGTCGGGCCCATCGGGCCGTCGGCGGCGATGTCGTTGTCGATCTGGTTGGCCTGCCCACTCGCGATGGCCTCGGCACCGCCCGACAGGGCCTTCAAATCGGCCCCTGCGCAAAAGCAGCCGCCCTCGCCGTGCAACACGGCCACGTCGGCGTCGGGGTCGGCGTCGAAGCGGCGAAAGGCATCGGCCAGTGCGCGCGCCGTGGGACCGTCGACGGCGTTGCGCCGGTGCGGCCGGTGCAGCGTGATCACGGCCACACGGTCGGTGACTTCAATGGATGCGAGCGTCATGGTTTGTCCTCGGTGGTCGGCGTGCGAAGTGGCTTGATCGGAAGCTGCGAGTAAGGCTAGACTTTACGCAAAGCAAGCGCTTTGTGTAATTCTTCCTTTCCCCTCGACGGGGGAGGGCCGGGTTGGAGGTGAAGCCTGCAAACAGTCACCGCCTTCCTGCCGCCCTGTCACCTCCATCCCAACCTTCCCCCGTCAAGGGGGAAGGGGCAACACATGTCCGGCGAATTGCGCGCATCTTCCTCCCCGCCGACCCGGTTGCTCGCTGTGCCCCCCAAACGGCCGCGCGGCCGACCGCGCAAGACGGCCGACGAGCGCGATGAAGGCAACCGCCGCGGCGCGCTGGTCACCGCCGCCGCGCGCCTGTTCCGCCGCAAGGGCTTTGCAGCCACCACCACGCGCGACATCGCCGCTGCCGTCGGCATGCACGCTGGGTCGCCCTTCTATCACTTCGCCAGCAAGGAAGCGCTGCTGCAGGCGGTGATGGTCGAAGGCATGCGCGGCGCGCTGGAACGGCAGGACGCGGTGCTGCTGAACGCTGCCGATCCGGCGTCCAGCCTGCGGCAGTTGATCCGCAACCACTTCGGCGTGCTGCTCGGCCCGGGC
>JANNEI010000381.1:0-2266 GCA_031378565.1 Burkholderiales bacterium | reverse complement strand
CCGAAGAAGCTGCCCATGATGGAACCGAGGCCGCCGATGATCACCATGAACAGCAGCTGGAACGAGCGGTCGATCGAGAACGCCGCCGGCTCCCACGCACCCAGGTTGACGAAGCCCCACAGCCCGCCGGCCACGCCGACGATGAAGGAGCTGACGGCGAATGCGCTGAGCTTGGCGTAGACGGGGCGGATGCCGATCACTGCAGCGGCCACGTCCATGTCGCGGATGGCCATCCACTGGCGGCCGATGTGGCCGCGCACCAGGTTCTTGGCCAGCAGAGCGAACACCGTGACGAAGGCGAGGCAGAACAGATACTTCTCGGTTGGCGTGTTGATGCCGATGCCGAACACCTGAAGGTTCGACACCGACACCGAGCCCGACGCCGAGTCGTTGGTGAACCACTTGATGCGCAGGAAGGCCCAGTCGACGAAGAACTGCGCGGCCAGTGTGGCCACCGCCAGGTACAGGCCCTTGATGCGCAAGCTCGGGATGCCGAACAGCACGCCGACGACGGTCGCCGCCACGCCGCCGAGCAGCAGCGAGACGATCAGCGGCATGCCGTCGATGCGCACCTGGAAGTTGTAGGCCGCATACGCACCCACTGCCATGAAGGCACCGGTGCCCAGTGAAATCTGGCCGCAGTAGCCGACCAGGATGTTCAACCCCAGCGCTGCCAGAGACAGGATCAGGAATGGGATCAGCAGCGCGCGGAACACGTATTCGCTGACCACCATCGGCACCACGAAAAAAGCGAAGGCCAGCAGCAGGCCGATGACGATGCGGTCTTGCAGGATGGGGAAGATCTGTTGGTCAGCGGCGTAGCTGACCTTGAACTGACCGTTTTCGCGATAGAGCATGGTGGGTGATGCGTGAAGAAGCTTTACCGCAAAGACGCAAAGGGCGCAAAGGACCCGAAGAACAGCAACTGGGTTGCCTTTGCGGACTTCGCGACCTTGGCGTCTTGGCGGTGAAAAATGGACATGAAATGCACGCCCGCTCTCATACGCGGTCGATGATCTTTTGGTTACGGCACGCTTCGCTTAACTTGGCAGTAGCCAAGTTACCCTGCATCGAAAAATCATTTGAAATGTTCATACACGATCAATGATTTTTTCGCCGAACAGCCCTTGCGGCCGAACGAGCAAGAACACCAGGGCCAGCACATACGCGAACCAGATCTCGATGCCGCCGCCGAGCAGCGGGCCGATGTAGACCTCGGACAGCTTCTCGCCCACCCCGATGATCAGCCCGCCGATGATCGCGCCCGGCACCGAAGTGAGGCCGCCGAGAATCACCACCGGCAGCGCCTTCAACGCCAGCACCGACAGCGAGAATTGCACGCCCAGCTTGCTGCCCCAGATCACGCCGGCCACCAGCGCTGCGAAGCCGGCCACGCTCCAGACGATGACCCAGATGTGGTTCAGCGGAATGCCGATCGACTGCGCGGCCTGGTGGTCGTCAGCCACTGCGCGCAAGGCTCGTCCGGTCGATGTCTTCTGGAAGAACAGCGCGAGCAGCGCCACCAATGCCGCTGCGATGCCGGCTGCCACAAGGTCTTCGCCGCTGATCAGCACACCGCCCTGAAAAACGCTCTCGAACAGGAACATCGGGTCCTTCGGCATGCCCACGTCGATCTTGTAGATGTCGCTGCCGAACAGGGTCTGGCCGAAACCGTCGAGGAAGTAGGTGATGCCCAGCGTGGCCATCAGCAGCGTGATCCCCTCCTGGTTCACCAGGTGCCCGAGCACCAGCCGTTCGATGAGCCAGGCCAGCGCAATCATCACCAGCATCGCGGCGATGAAACCGAGTACGTTGCCGATGAGCTTGCTCTCGATGCCCAGCCAGTGCGGAATCCATTCCGAGAAGCGCGCCATCGCCAGCGCGGCGAACAGCACCATCGCGCCCTGCGCGAAATTGAAGACGCCCGAGGCCTTGTAGATCAGCACGAAGCCGAGCGCGATCAGCGAATACAGCATGCCCGCCATCAGGCCGCCGAACAGGACTTCGAGGAAGAATGCCATGGTGCTTGTTGCGTGCGTTGCGTTAGTGCGATGCGTCAGTGCGATGTGCCGAGGTAGGCGCTGATCACGTCGGGATTGGCGCGCACTTCCAGCGGCGTGCCGTCGCCGATCTTCTTGCCGTAGTCGAGCACGACCACGCGGTCGCTGATGTCCATCACCACGCCCATGTCGTGCTCGATCAGCACGATGGTGGTGCCGAACTCGTCGTTCACGTCGAGGATGAAGCGGCTCATGTCCTGCTTCTC
>JANNEI010000361.1:0-4904 GCA_031378565.1 Burkholderiales bacterium | reverse complement strand
TGGGTGGCCGCAGGGCGCGCTGCGGCGACAGCCGGCGTGGGCCGCTGCGCCTTGCGTTCGTCCGTGCTGCGCTGCGCGTCGGCCGCTGCCACAGGGGCCGTCTCGGCGCGGGTTGGCGGTGCGGTCGCCGCCGGCGCTTGTGCAGGTGTCGGCGTGGGTGCTGACGCTGAAGCGAGTGCTGGCGTTGGCGCTGTGACCTGTGGCGCGCCGTCGTCGAGCGGCCGGTCCCACCACATGATGCCGACCAGCGCGGCCACCATCACGCTGGCGAATCCGGCAGCCGCAGGCGGACGGCCCAGCCACGCCCAGGCCGCGGCGAGCCAGTGCAATCGCCGCGCGCCCGGTGTTGCCACCGACGCCGCGCGCGCCCTGGCTGCGGCCGACCGCGCCTCGCGCAGGATCGCGTCGCTCAACGCGGCAGGCACATCGGCGTTCGCGTCGGGCGCGTGGCGAAGGGCCTGGCTCAACCAGGCGTCGCGTTCGCTGTCATCCGTCATCGCAGGGCCTCGCTTCCGGCCTGCGCCGCGGTGGGCTCGACGGGTGCCAGGTAGGCACCCATGCAGGTGCGCAGCTTCTTCATCGCGTAGCGCAAGCGCGTCTTCGCGGTCTCGAAACCGACCTCCAGCGCGCGCGCCACGTCGTCCAGCGCCAGGCCGTCGTCGTGGTGCAGCAAGAAGGCGCTGCGTTGCGCCAGCGGCAACTGCTCCAGGCACACCAGCAGCCGTTCGCCGGCGCGACGCCAGAACGCCAACTCGTCGCTGTGCGGTGCCGCACTCGCGGGGGCCGGCCAGTGCTGCCACGCGCTGCCGTCGGGCTCCCAGGGCTCGCGGTCATCGGTCTCCAAGGCGTCGACCAGCACCTCGCGGCCGCTGCGTCGCAGCACGTCGACGGCGCGGTGGTGGGCCAGCGTGAACAGCCAGGTCCGAAAGCTCGCGCCCTGCGGCGACCAGCCTGCACGCGAGGTGACCACGCGCAGCCAGGTGTCCTGGAACACCTCGTCGGCCTGGGCCGAATGGGCCGCACCGAGCAGCCGCTTGACGAAGCGGTACAGGCCGGCCCGGTGGCGCACGTAGAGCTGCTCAAAGGCGGCGGCGTGGCCGTTTGCATACGCCGCCATCAGCGCGTCGTCGGTGGGTTCAGTGGTGCCGGGCATCGAAGGGAAGTCTGACCGATTCGGAACTGATACGGCCCGGCGGCGGCGATGGGGTGAAGTGTTTTCACCGAGTCGATTCCGCGTCGATTCCGCGCCGGTTTCAAACCCTGTTCGGCGGCCTGCGCCGTAACACAGAGGTCATCCACCCGCTGCCTCGCGGCCCACGCATCCGAAGGACATCCGCATGAATCTCAAACGCTTCCTCACCGCGCCGACGCTGTTGCTGATGCTGGGGCTGGCCGCCTGCGCGGCCTCGCTCGACCCGCACCTCGCGCACGCCGCGCCGCCGGCTGCCCACTGGCCATCGCCTTGGCACGACGCACCGATGGCGTCGCCGGTCGACTTCACGCCGCCGCGCTTCGAGCCGCCCTCAGCGCAGCATTGCCAGCGCGCGCCTTCCACGCGCGAGGTACCGGGCGGCGCGCGCAGCCAAGACGAATCGGCCTCGTGGCTGCGCAAGGAACACCGCGCGCGCCTGCACGACGAGCGTGCCGTCGATGCACGCGCGGCACCCGATCCCAGCGCCAGGGCGGCAGCACCTTCCAGCGCCAGCGACACCGCAGCATCGCGCAGCGATCGGGCCGAAGAGAAGGCGGCGATGGCCGCAGCGCCCCTTGACGCAGCGCCAATCACGCAGTCCGGGCGCGAGTTCGCACCGGCCCCGTGGCCGCAACAGCCGCCGCAACCTCAGGCGAGGCGGGTGTCGCCGGTGGTCACCGCCGGGGTGGTCGACGACAACGCCGACTTCGGTGCGTACCTGGCCTACCGCCAGCGCAACATCGGCCAGCCGGTGCGCGAGCGCGACATCAGCGAGCGCTACCTGCTCGAAGTGACCGATGCCGAGGGCCGGCCGGTGCACGACGCCGAGGTGGCATTGCAGCGCGCTGGCATCCAAACACCGGTGATGTGGGCCCGCACCGACACGGCAGGCCGCGTCTGGCTGCATCCGCGCGCCTTCGTCGCGCCCAAATTCGAGGCCGATCGCGTGCTGGGCGTGGCCGTTCGCAAGGGCGGCACGCAGGCCCGCACAACGCTGCTGCGCGGGCAGACGCAGGCGGTGCAGGTGCGGCTGGGGGCGGCGGGGCTGGCGCAGCGCCCGCGCCTGGACCTGGTCTTCATGATCGACGCCACCGGCTCGATGGGCGATGAGATCGGCAAGCTCAAGGCGTCGATGCGGGCGATGGCGGCGCAGATCGCCAGCCTGCCCGGGCAGCCCGACATCTGCTACGGGCTGGTGGCCTATCGCGACCGGGGTGACGCGTTCCTGACCCGCACGCACGACTTCACCAACGACCTGACGGCGTTCCAGGGCCTGCTGGCCCGCGTGCAGGCGCAGGGCGGCGGCGACACGCCCGAGGCGCTGAACGAAGCGCTGCACGAGGTGGTGCACCGCTTGAGTTGGCGCGCCGATGCGGCGCGCATGGTGGTGCTGGTGGCCGACGCGCCGCCGCACCTCGACTATGGAGGCCCGCAGTACGACACCGACATGCAGGCCGCGCTGGCCAAGGGCATCAAGCTGTTCGCGGTCGGTGCCAGCGGGCTCGACCCGGTGGGCGAGTACGTGTTTCGCCAACTTGCGCAGTACACCGCCGGGCGCTTCGTGTTCCTGACCTACAAGAACGCCGCCGAGCCGGGCAGCGGGCCCGGCACGCAGACCGTGCACGACGTGAAAAACTATTCGGTGCAGACACTCGACCGCTTGGTGGTGCGGCTGGTGAGCGAGGAGATGGCGCGGCTGGCGCGGTCGTGAATGGGCAGGGTTGCAGCGCAGCCCGACGCGGCGGCGGGTCGTTTGGCTCGGCATGCAATCTGTACAATCTCAAAGTCCGACTTTGAAGTTGTACAAAATGACCCTGGCTCGAACCGCTGCTCCGCTGCTGGCCCGACTGGCCCGCGGCTTCCCGGTGATAGCCATCACCGGCCCGCGCCAGTCGGGCAAGTCCACGCTGGCGCGCGAGGTGTTCAGCCAGCACCCTTACGTCACGCTGGAAGACCCGGACACGCGCCGCATTGCGCTGGCCGATCCGCGCCGCTTCCTGGCGCGCTTTCCGAACGGCGCGGTGCTCGACGAAGTGCAGCGTGCGCCGGAACTGCTGTCGTACCTGCAAGGTCGGGTCGATGCGGCGCAGCGCATGGGCGAATTCGTCATCACCGGGTCACAGCAGTTCGGCCTGATGGACAACATCACCCAGTCGCTGGCCGGCCGCGTGGGCATGCTGCAACTGCTGCCGCTGTCGAACGCCGAGCTGCGCCAGAGCGAATCGGCCCAGGCCTCGCTCGAAGACCGCATGTGGCGCGGTGGCTACCCCGCACTGCACGCAAGCGGGCGCGAGCTGCAAGCGCCAACCTGGTTCGCCGCCTACGTGGCCACCTACCTTGAGCGCGACGTTCGCCAGGTGCTCAACATCAGCGACCTGGCCCTGTTCCAGCGCTTCGTGCTGATGTGCGCGGCGCGCTCAGGGCAGTTGCTCAACCTCAACAGCCTGGCCGCCGACTGCGGCATTTCGCAGCCCACCGCGCGCCAGTGGCTGACCGTCTTGCAGGCCAGCTACGTCGTCACCTTGTTGCCGCCCTATCACCGCAACTTCGGCAAGCGTCTGGTCAAGGCACCCAAGCTCTACTTTCTGGACACCGGCCTGCTGTGCCACCTGCTGCGCATTGCCGACCCGCTGGCCTTGCAGACCCACGCCTCGCGGGGTGCCGTCTTCGAGACCTGGGTCGTCACCGAAGTGATCAAGCACCGCTTCAACCAGGGCCTGGCGGCTGACCTTTACTTCTGGCGCGACAACCATGGCTCTGAGCTCGACCTCGTGTTCGAAGACGCCGGCCGGTTGCACGCGGTCGAAATCAAGTCGGGCACCACCTTCGCGATGGACTGGCTGCAGTCGGCGCGCCGCTGGAAAGCCATGGTCGGCGCCGAGGCGGCGCAGCCCCTCGTGTTGTACGGCGGATCGGACGGTTTCGAGCTGGCCGACGCGCGGGTTGTCAGCTGGCGCGAGATGGGTTGACTCTGCCTTGGTTTGTACAATTTCAAAGTCGGACTTTGAAATTGTACAAACTACCTTCCCAGCACCCGTAACAACTCGCTCCCGTAGGCTTCGAGCTTCTTCGCCCCGACGCCGCTGATTTCTCCCAGTGCGTCGAGTGAATCGGGCTGCAGCCGCGCCATCTCGGCCAGCGTGGCGTCGTGGAACACCACGTAGGCCGGCAGGTTGTGCTCGCTGGCCACTTCGGCGCGCCAGGCTTTCAGCGAGGCGAAGCGTTCGGTGGCGGCTTCGTCCAGTGGCACCGGCGGTGCCTTGCCCTTGGCGGCGGGTTTGCCGCGCGCGGTGACGCGGCCCTTGCGGCCGGCGGGTGCTGCGGCTTCGCTCGCCTCGCGCAACAGCAGCAGCACGTCGCCGCGCAGCACCTCGCGCGAACTCGGCGTCAGCTCCAGCGTGTTGTATTCGCCTTCGGTGCGCAGGTGGCCCAGCGCGATCAACTGGCGCAGCACCGCGCGCCACTGCGCCTCGCTCACGTCGGCACCGATGCCGAAGGTGCTGAGTGCGCCGTGCCGGTGTTGTGCCACCTTGTCGGTCAGCTTGCCGCGCAGCACGTCGATCAAGTGACCGGCACCGAAGCGCTGGCCGCCGTTCTGATGAAAGCGGTAGATGCAGCTCAGCGCCTTGCGCGCCGCGTCGGTGGCGTTCCAGGTGGCCGGCGCGTGCAGGCAGTTGTCGCAGGCATTCTGGTACGGCGCGCACGGCGCGGT
>JANNEI010000308.1:0-3759 GCA_031378565.1 Burkholderiales bacterium | reverse complement strand
CGACATCGGCACATCGACGCCGAAGTCGAAGCCGACCACCATCCCGACCTTGGCCTCGATGACGTTTCTGGTGGCCAATGCAACGCCCGACGCGGGGCAGTCGGCCGCGCTGGTTCACCTCGCGCAGTCCATCTGCCGCGTGCTGCCGGCGTTGCAGCGCGACGCAGACCCGAAGTGGCGCGAAGTGCAGCCCGGCCTGCAACTCGACACCGGCTGGCCGGCCGATCGCCTCACCGCGGCGGCATGGCGCGCCTGCTCCGGCGCATCCCCGCCGTCCACCCCGACCCGTGTGTCCAACCTGAAGGAAGAACGCCCATGAACACCAGCTTCGCCTGCCGACTCGGCCTCGCCCTGAGCGGATCGCTTTGTATCGCCTGCGGTGCCCACGCCGCCGACGGTGCCGTGGAAAAGATCAGCGTGAAGGCCGTCGCTCGGTTCGACTTCGACCGTGCCAGCATCAAGCCCGAAGACCGGGATGCCATCCTGGCCGAGGTCGGCAAGATGAAGGGAGTGACGTGGCAGACCGTCACTGCCACCGGTCACACCGACGCGGTCGGTGCCGCGCCCTACAACGCGCGGCTGGCCGCCAGACGCGCACAGGTGGTCAAGGCCTACCTCGTCGACAAGGGGCTGAGCGCCGACATGATCAAGACGCAAGCCAAGGCCGCCGCGGTGCCCGTGGCCGACAACGATTCCGACGCGGGCCGCGCGCAGAACCGGCGCACCGAGATCGAGTTCCAGGGCGTGCGCAGCACTGCCAACTGATGCTGCGGCGCTGAGCCTGCGATCGGGGCGGCGACGGCACAGCCGGCCCACCCCGCCGATGCGCGTTGCCCATCGCG
The DNA here is from genome assembly GCA_031378565.1 of Burkholderiales bacterium. GTDB lineage: Bacteria > Pseudomonadota > Gammaproteobacteria > Burkholderiales > Burkholderiaceae_C > JANYJJ01. Next base: position 2,917 of record JANNEI010000308.1, on the reverse strand, counting down.
TCGAGTGGGTGCGATTCGCCGCACCACGGGTGTGCACGAAATTTGCATCGCCCATTCATGGCTCAGTCTTCACCTTCTGCCGGCGTGGTGTCCCCGATCCAGACCTACCTCAGCGGGCTGCACGAGCGGTTTGCCCAGGTCGTCTCCGGGCAGGTCGCCGCCTACATCCCCGAACTGGCAACCGCCGACCCGGCGTCGTTCGGCATCGTCATCGCTACCGTCGATGGGCATGTGTATGCGGTGGGCGACACGCGCCGGGCCTTCACGATCCAGTCGATCTCGAAACCGCTGGTGCACGGCGTCGCGCTGGAAGACTGCGGCCGCGAGCGGGTCGAACGAACCATCGGCGTCGAACCCACCGGCGACGCTTTCAATTCGATCAGCCTGGAGCCGGGCACGGGCCGCCCGCTGAACCCGATGGTCAACGCCGGTGCGATCGCCACATCGTCGCTGGTGGGCGGCAGCAGCCGCGAGGCCCGCCTGGCGCGGGTACAAGGGGCCATCTCGGCCTACGCCGGCCGGCCGCTGGACATCGACGCTGCGGTGTTCGAGTCCGAGCGCAGCACCGGCCACCGCAACCGCGCCATCGGCCACATGCTGCGCAATCACGGCATCGTCGATGAAGACCCGGAAGCCGCGCTCGAGCTGTACTTCAAGCAATGCTCGATCCTGGTCGACTGCCACGACCTGGCATCGATCGCTGCGACGCTGGCCAATGGCGGCGTCAACCCGGTGACCGGCCAGCGCGCCGTGCGCGCCGAGTTCGTCGGCCCTATCCTCAGCGTGATGACCACCTGCGGCATGTACGACTTTGCCGGCGAGTGGGTTTACCGCGTCGGCATGCCCGCGAAGAGCGGCGTGGGCGGCGGCGTCATCGCGGTGCTGCCGGGCCAGCTCGGCATCGGCGTGTTCTCGCCGGCGCTCGACGCGCGCGGCAACAGCGTGCGCGGCGTGAAGGTCTGCGAGGCGATTTCGGCCGACCTCGGGCTGCACTTCCTGCGGCCGCCGCACCTGAAGGCGTCGATGGTTCGCGCCCGCTACACGCTGGCCAGCGTGCGCTCGAAACGGCGCAGGCCGGCGGTCGAACGCGCCGTGCTGGACGAGCACGGCCACCGCGCCATCGTCTACGAACTGCAGGGCGATCTGCGCTTCAGCTCGATCGAGCCGATCCTGCGTGAGATCGTCGATGCCGGCGCGGAGCAGCGCTTTGCCGTGCTCGACTTCAAATGCGTCACGCACGTCGACGAGCCCGCCACGCGCATGCTTGCCAGGCTGGTGGATTGCTGCGACGCGCTCGGGCAGCACATCGTGCTGACGCGGGTGCGGCGCGGCGAGATGCTGTCGGGTTTCGGTCAAGAGTTGAACCCGCGCAGCGCGCTGTCGGTCAGCTTCCAGCCGCAGCTCGACCTCGGCCTGGAGTGGTGCGAGAAAGGTCTGCTCAAGCGCCACGCGGCGGCCAGCGCCGCCCCGGTCATCGGCGGGCTGGCCGACCACCGGCTGTGCGTCGGCGTGCTGGCGGCCGACCTGGCGTTGCTGGAGGCGCGCGTCGAGCGCAGCCAGTTCGAGGCGGGTTCGATCATCGTGCGCCGAGGCACGCCGGCCGACGCGCTGTACTTCCTGATGCGCGGCGAAGTCAGCGTGATCGTCGACCTGCCGAACGGCGGCTTCAAGCGCCTCGCCACCTTGTCCGCCGGGATGGGTTTCGGCGAATCGGCCCTGATCGTCGGCGGTGTGCGCTCTGCCGACGTGCGCGCCGACTCCGCGGTGGAATGCTGCTCGCTGAGTGCACAAGCGTTCGCCAGCCTGGAACAGGAACGACCCGGCTTGATGATCCGGCTGCTCGTCAACCTGCTGCACGGCAGCACCGACACCGCCCTGCGGCTGACGCTGGAGGTGGCGGCGCTCGAAGGCTAGACGAGCGCTGAGCGAGATGCTCCCCGGTTACGCGTTCAGGATCATCTCGAAGCCTCCGTAGATCACGCGTTTGCCGTCGAACGGCATGGCGCTGTCCTTCATCCGCACGTCTTCCATCACCTTCTTCCAGCCCTCGTCCCGCACGCTGCGCGACGGCCAGGTGACCCACGAGAAGATCACCGTCTCGTCGCCATTGCGCTGCACCGCCATCGGGAACGACGTCAGCTTGCCTTCGGGCACATCGTCGCCCCAGCATTCGACGACGCTCAAGGCACCGCATTCCTTGAATATCCCCGCCGCAAGTTGCGCATGCTTGAGATAAGCATCCCGGTTGGCGGTCGGCACCGCCGCCACGAATCCATCAACGTAGTTCATCGTCAGTTTCCTTTCAGGGTTGGCTGGGTCAAGACGGATCGTCGAATGGGCCGTCTGCAATTCGACGAACGAGACACAGCGAAATCGACACATCGGCGCAAAGTCGTTTCGAAATCAACGGGCGCTCAACCTCCGGACCACCCGCGAACCACCCAACAGCACCGCTCACGGCGGCGAGAACGGTGCCGCCAGCCCAGCGTAGCGCTTGGCAAGCGGCTGCGCGTAGTCGCCGCGCTTGCTGGTGCGCAGGCCCAGCGCCACCAGCGCCTCGGCCAGCTTGACGGCTGCCGCCACGCCGTCGATCACCGGGACGCCCAGGCGTTGCTGCAAGGCGCTGCACAGCTCGGCCATGCCGGCGCAGCCCAGCACGATGGCACCGCTGCGGTCGCGCTGCAGCGCCTGTTCGGCGCAGTCGAGGATGCGCGCAAACGCGTTGCTCGCCGGGTCGTCGAGTTCGAGCACGGCGATGTCGGTGCCGTGGATGCCGCGGCAGCGCCGCTCGAAGCCGTATTGCAGCACCAGGTGCTCGGCGATCACGCAGGTGCGCGTCAGCGTGGTCACCACTGAAAAGCCGGTGGCCAGCAGCGAGGCCGCGTGGAAGGCGGCTTCGGCGATGCCGATCACCGGC
>JANNEI010000297.1:0-8277 GCA_031378565.1 Burkholderiales bacterium | reverse complement strand
GGCAATGGCTGCGGTGATGGACGAGATGCACCGCATCGACCGCGCGATGAGCCCGCACAAGCTCGCCTCCGAGCTGTCGCGGATCAACCGCGACGCGGCCTACGAGCCGGTGCCACTGAGCGCCGAAATGGCACGGCTGGTGTGGCGTGCGAATCATTTCTCTGAACTGTCGGGTGGTGCTTTCGACATCACCTACGCCGCGGCCGGCGCACTGTACGACTACCGCCAGCGCATTCGCCCCAGCGATGCAGCGCTGGCGCAGGCGCGCGCCGCAGTGGGCTACCGGCACCTGATCCTCGATGCGCGCGAGCGCACGCTGCGCTTTGCGCGCCCCGGCATGCGCATCGACCTCGGCGGCTTCGCGAAAGGCCACGCCGTCGACAACGCGACGGCCCTCCTGTGCCAGCGTGGCATCCGCCATGCGATGGTCAGCGCCGGTGGCGACAGCCGCGTCATCGGTGACCGTCGCGGTCGTCCGTGGACGATAGGCGTCCGCGATCCGCGCCGGCCCGGCGAAGTGGTCGCGATGCTGCCGCTGGAAGACGTGTCGATTTCCACCTCGGGTGACTACGAACGCTATTTCGACGCCGACGGCACGCGCTGCCATCACGTCATCGACCCGGCCACCGGCAAGTCGCCGGGCGGCATTCACAGCGTGACGGTGCTGGCCGAGGACGGGCTGACGACCGAGGCGCTGTCGAAGGCGGTCTTCGTGCTGGGCGTCGACAAGGGCTTGCGGCTGATCGAGTCGCAACCCGGCGTGGACGCCGTGGTGGTCGACGCGGCTGGCGCACTTCACTGCACATCCGGCTTGCTGGCCCCCGGCCCGAGCCTTCGTTCATCAACGCGGCAATGACACAGACCGCGCGGTCCACCGCGACACGACACATCAGGAGGCAAGGATGAACAAGTTCTGGGTTTGGGGTGCAGGGGCGGCAGCGGTCGCGCTGACGCTCGCCGTGGCCGGCTGCGGCAGTGGCAGCGCCAGCGATTCGACCACCGTCACGGTGGCTGGCGACGTGCCGCTGGCATATGTCAAGCGCGTCAACACGCTGGGCATGAACCCGACCGACGGCACCGGTTTTGCGGCCGGCGGCGACCTGATCATTCGCGAGAAGTCGTCACCCAGCGCGCCGGAGCACAACATCACGGCGCAGTTCACGCAAGGCGCGGGCGACGCGTCCGACCCGGAGGTTTCGTACGACGGCAAGAAAATCGTTTTCTCGATGCGCTGCCCGGCGGCCAACACCTCGACCATCGACGGCAAGCCCGCGTGCACCGGCCAGTGGAACATCTGGGAATACGACATGACGGCCGGCGGCTTCACGGGCGGCAAGTTCCGCCGCCTGACCAATTCCACCGATTCCGACGACGTCGATCCGGCCTACTTGCCGGCCGGTCAGGGCTTCGTGTTTTCGTCGAATCGCCAGACCAAGTCGAAGACCTTGCAGGCGGTCGGCAAGACGTACTTCGGGCTCGACGAATACGAGCGCGAGCGCGTGCTGAACCTGCACACGATGGACGCCACCGGTGCCAAGATCGAGCAGATCTCGTTCAACCAGAGCCATGACCGCAACCCGGTCGTGCGGCCCAACGGCGACATCATGTTTTCGCGCTGGGAACACGTCGGCCCGCGCAACCGCTTTGCCATCTTTCGCACCAAGCCCGACGGCACCGACATGTTCGTGCTCTACGGCGCGCAAAGCCCTGGCAACAGCTTCCTGCACCCGCGCGACATGGACCCGGTCGGCAAGTACAAGGGCTTCGTCTCGTCGTCGCTGATGTCGCTGTCAGGCACCCAGGAAGGCGGCTCGCTGATGTTCATCGACGCGGCCAAATACTCGGAACAGAACACGCCTGCCAACAGCACGGTGGCGGCGGCTGGTGGGCAGACCGAGGTGACCGAGAGGGCGCTGAGCCAGGGCCGCGGGCTGTCGATGTTCGGGCGCGTCACGTCACCCTACCCGCTGTGGGACGGCAGCAACCGCGTGCTGGTCAGCTACCGGCCTTGCGAAGTCACGCGTAACGGCGTGGTGGTGGCCTGTGCCACGCTGACGGCTGAGGAAACCGCGCGGCTGAGCGACGACAACCGCTCGATGGACGCTGTTGCCGCCGACGGCGTGCAGGACAACGTGCCCGCGTCGTACGCCATCTACATGTTCGACCCGGTGCCGCAAACCTGGCTGATCGTGGCGGCACCGCCGCCCGGCTTCATGTACACCGACCCGGTCGCGCTGCAGGCGCGCGCCGAGCCCGCCGCCACCGCGCCGACCAGCATCGACGCGGCCCTGGCAGCGCAAGGCCTGGCGCTGATCGAGGTGCGCAGCGTCTACGACACCGACGGCCTGGAGCGCATGGGCGAAGGGATGCTGGCAGCGGTGGACATGCCTGCGGGCTGCCTGGCCGGCATTGCCAAGACGGCACCGGCCGACGCGCTGGACACGCGCGCCAGCGTGGCCGACCTGGCCCGCATGAAGGACCCTGCGGATGCCGCTTACGGTTGTGCGCCGGCGCGCTTCGTGCGGGCCACGCGTGCGGTGGCACCGCCCGCCAGCACGATGGGCCTGCGCTCGGCGATCGGCGAGACCGAGTTCGAGCAGCAGCAAATCCTCGGCTATGCGCCGATCGAACCGGATGGTTCGTTCAAGCTGCATGTGCCGGCCGACGTGCCGCTCGCGTTCTCGGTGGTCGATGCCAAAGGCCGCGGGATCCAGACCCACCTGAACTGGATTCAGGTGCGCCCCGGCGAGCGGCGCACCTGCGATGGCTGCCACAGCCCGCGGCGCGGCGGCGCGCTCAATTCGGGCGCGGTCGTCAACGCCATGCCGGCCGGCATTCTCAGCGCCATGTCCGGTGCGCACCAGTCGGGCGAAACGATGGCAAGCACCCGCACGCGCCTCGACCCCACGTTGTTGAAGCTGGCGAACGACATGCTCTACAGCGACGCCTGGGCCGACACCAGCAAGGCTGGCGTCACCGGCCGCGCGCCGATCACCATTCGCTACACCGGCAATGCCAAACCGGCCGACGACCTGGCGACGGCGGCACCGGTCAACGGGCTCATCAACTACCCCGACCACATCGCGCCGCTGTGGACGCGTGACCGCGGTGCCAACACCTGCATCGGCTGCCATGCCGACACGGCCAAGCTCGACCTGCGGGCAACGAAATCAGGCACCGGGCGGCTCACCTCGTACGAGGAACTGTTGATCGGCGACCCGGTGATCGATACCGTCACCGGCCTGCCCGTGACGCGGCTCGAAGAAGGCGTGCCGATGATCGTGCGCGGTGCCCCGCTGGTGGAAACGATGTCGGGCAACGCGGCCGGCATGGCACGCAGCAGCCGGCTGACCGAGATCCTGTTCGGTGAGCTGCTGAAGGCTGGCGGCGAGGCGCGCACCACGCACCCGACCCCGCCGAACACCGCGCCCAACCACGCGACGATGTTGAACGCGGCCGAGAAGCGGCTGATGACCGAATGGATGGACCTGGGCGGGCAGTACTACAACAACCCGTTCGACGCCGGCATCCAGGCCGTCACCACCTTGAGCCAGGCCACCTTCGAGGCGCAGGTGTTCCCGATCCTGCGCGCCACCTGCGCGGCCGGTTGCCACCAGGCCATCGGCAGCGACAAGACCACGCCTGCGGGCACGGCCTTCCGGCAGAACCGCTTCGTGCTCACCGGCAGCCGCGAGGGCGATTACAACGTCACCCTGTCGATGATCTCGGACACTTGCAAGCCGGCTTCCAACTACCTGTTGAGTCGCCCATCGACCGTGCCCCACCCGGCGGGTGCGACGACGCAGAAGACGGCGGTGCTGCCGCTGGGCAGCGCGAACTACACGGCGATCGCCAACTGGATTTCCGGGGGCTGTCCGTGACGCTGCCAAGCAAGCGTCGACAGGGGCAGCACGCGCGCCCGGCCTGGCGCACGGGGGCGGTCTGGCTGCTCGGCCTCGGCGGTTTCGCGCTGGCCGGTTGCGGCGGCAGCGCAAGCAACCCGTTCGACAACCCGGCCTCGGTGAACAACCCGCCAGGCGCTTCGGGACAGCACCTGTCGTTCGCATACTTCCAGCGCTGCATCAACCCGATCTTCGTCGCGCAGTTGCAGATCCAGGTCGGCGGTGTCACGTCCACCAACACCTGCGCCGGCTCGGGCTGCCATGACAACACCACCGGCACCGGCGGCGCCTTTCGCGTGGTGTCGAACGCGCAGCCACTCGACCTGAGCGACGCGGCAAACACGCCGGAGGTGATCCGCGCTAGCGACATGTACCGCAACTTTTATTCGGCGCAGGGCGCGGTCGTGTTCGGCTCCGCCGCCGAGAGCCGCTTGCTGGCCAAGCCGCTGGTGATGGGCGTGCTGCACGGCGGCGGCCTCATCTTCCTGAGCCAGGACGACCCGAACGCCAAGCTCATCCGGTACTGGATCAGCCGCCCGGCACCGCAAGGGCAGGACGAATTCAGCACCGCCACGTACAGCATGTTCACGCCCGCTGACCCGAAAACCGGAACGTGCAACACCCAATGAGCAAATCCGCCTTGGGTCTTGCCAACAGAGCGCTGCGCTGCATCGCGACTGTGCTGTTCGCCTTCGGTTGCGCAGCGCCTGTGTTGCAGGCGCAGGCGCAGGCGGCCGATGCGGCCCGTGTGCCGGACAGCGCGCCCGTCAGGCCGACCGAGCGGCTGCAAATCGCCGACCCGTACATCGAACTGCGAACCGGGCCGGGGCGCGGCTTTCCGGTCTTCTTCGTCGCTGCGCGCAGCGAATGGGTCGAGGTCGAACTGCGCCACACCGACTGGTTCAAGGTGCGCACCGACGGCGGGAAGGTCGGCTGGGTGAACCGCCAACAGTTGCAGACCACGCTGACCGCGGCCGGCGGCAACAAGACCTTTCGGGACACCCTGCTCGACGACTACCTGAGCCGCCGCGTGCAACTGGGCGCGGCCTGGGGCCTGTTCAAGTCCGAGCCGATGCTCAAGCTCTGGACCAGCTACCGGTTGTCGGAAACGCTCAGCGTCGAAGGCACGCTCGGCCAGGTGCAGGGCGTGTTTTCAGGCACCGATTTCTGGCACCTCAACCTGACTGCCGAGCCGTGGTCGGACCAGCGCCTGTCGCCGTTTCTGGGGGTCGGTGTCGGCAAGTTCAAGAACTTTCCGAACCAGAGCCTGGTCGGTGCCACCACCACCGACGCGAAGCTCGCCAACGCAGGCATCGGCGTGCGCTACCACCTGACCGACCGCTTCGTGCTGCGTGCCGACTACTCGATCTACACCGCGTTCGTCGCCGACACGCGCTCGACGGAATACCGCGCTTTCACCGCCGGCATCTCGTTCTTCTTCTAACCCTTCGGACTGCATCCACCCCATGAACAAGAACATCTGGCGCAGCGCGGTGCTCGCCGCAGCGAGTCTCGGTGCCGGTTTTGCGTCCACCGCAACGGCGCAGGCCACGACACCCGCGCAGCCCGAACAGGTGGTGGTGCCGCAGGTCGATCGGCGCGACATCAAGTTGCCCAAGTTTCCGTCGAACGACTTCGAGGTGGGGGCCTTTGCCGGCACCTATGCCACGCAGAACTTCGGCTCCAGCGTGGTCGGCGGCCTGCGGGTCGGCTATCACATCACCGAAGACTTCTTCGCCGAGGCGGTCTACGCGCAGACCAAGGTCAGCGACGAGTTGTTCCGCCAGGTGCTGCCGGGCGGCATCTTCGGCGGGCAGAAGCCGAAGCTGACCTACTACAACCTGTCGGCCGGCTACAACGTGCTGCCGGGCGAGGTGTTCATCGGCAGCAAGCGCGCCAAGCCGGCAGCCTTGTACCTGATCGCCGGTGTCGGCAGCACCAAGCTGGATGTGCAACGCCGGCCCACCATCAACGTCGGCGTCGGTTATCGCGTCTTCGTCAGCGACCGCTTCTCGCTGCAGGTCGACATGCGCGACCACATCTTTTCGCTCGACCTGCTCGGCAAACGCCAGAGCACGCAGAACCTGGAATTCACCGGCGGCCTGTCGGTCTTCTTCTGACCACGCCCCCGCGCATGAAAGCCCCGATGAACATTGCATTGACGGTCCTGCGTTCGCGCACCGCACGGGTGGCGGCCGGCATGGCGCTGGCGCTGGCCAGCGGCTCTTTGTCGGCGGTGGCACCGGCGTCGCTTGCGCCCGACTTCAGCTTGCGCAGCATGGCCGGCCCGAACATGCGCCTGCAAGAGCAGCGCGGCCAGGTCGTGATGATCAACTTCTGGGCCACCTGGTGCGGCCCGTGCCGGCAAGAAATGCCGCACCTCAGCAAGCTGTATGAGAAGTACCGCGCCTCGGGCTTCGTGCTGCTCGGCGTCAACGTCGACGACGACGCGCGCAACGCTGCCGACGTGGCCGCCAAGCTGGGCATCAAGTTCCCGGTGCTGCTGGACACCGACAAGAAGGTGAGCAAGCAGTACGACCTGGTCACGATGCCGTCCACCGTGCTGATCGACCGCGACGGCAAGGTCCGCCACGTGCACCGCGGCTACCAGAACGGCCTGGAAGAAACCTACGAGAAGCAGCTGCGGGAGTTGCTGAAATGAGCACCCGGCGCAGCCTGTGGGCCGTCATGCTGCTGTCGCTCGGCCTGTTGAGCGGCTGCGCGATCCAGCCCTGGGTCAAGCCGTACGAGCGCGAACGCCTGGCCGATCCGATCATGAAGTTCTCGCGCAACAGTCTGGCCGAGAAGCACAGCGAACATGTGCGCGACGTGCGCGAAGCGGCCCGCGGCGCGACCGGCGTGCAAGGGGGTGGCTGTGGCTGCAACTGACGCTTCGAAGCCCATGTGGCGTCGCCTTGCTGCACTGCTCGGCAGCGCGTTGGGCAGCCTGCTCGCGGCCAGCGGCGCGCGCGCCGTCGACCTGCCGGCGAACAACGCCGAGGCGCTGTTCCACACCTACAGCGGCGGCGGCGTGACGGCCAACGGCCCGGCGCTGCTGGTTCGCAAAAGCATCGCCGACAAGTTCTCGCTGTCGGCGTCGTACTACGTCGACGCCGTCAGCAACGCGTCGATCGACGTCGTCACCACCGCCAGCCCGTACCGCGAGAAGCGCACCGAGTACGGCTTCAGCGCCGACTACGTTTACCGCGACTCGCAGATCACCCTGGCCACATCGAGCAGCCAGGAGCCCGACTACACCGCCAACCGCGTCAGCGTCGACGTGGCGCAGGAGGTGTTCGGCGGCATGACCACGGTCAGCCTCGGTTTCACGCGCGGTGCCGACAAGGTCGGCAAGCGCAACGCGCCCGAGTTCTCGGACGTGGCCCGGCACTGGCAATACCGGCTCGGTGCCACGCAAATCCTCACGCCGCGCTGGATCATCAGCGCCAACGTGGAGGCGCTGGCCGACGACGGCTATCTCGGCAGCCCGTACCGCGTGGCGCGCGTCTTCGGCGCGTCGGTGCCTGAGCGCAATCCGCGCACACGCTCGGCGCGCGCCGTCAAGTTCCGCGTCATCGGCGACCTGGGCTCGCGTGATGCGGTGCATGCCGACTACCGCTACTACCGCGACACCTGGGACATCAGGGCGCACACGGCCGAGGCGGGCTACAGCCGCTACTTCGGCGAGGCTTGGCTGGCCGACACCTTCCTGCGCCTGCACACGCAGAAGGCAGCACTGTTCTACAGCGACAACGCCGGCAGCGAAACGCTGTACGTCTCGCGCAACCGGCAACTGAGCACCTTCAACAGCGTCGGCCTGGGCAGCAAGCTGGCCTGGACGATGAAGAAGGTGCCGGGGCAGTACGAGGTCAAGCTCAACGGGGCCTACGAGTTCGTGCGCTTCAAGTTCAAAGACTTCACCGACATCCGCACCGGCAGCCCGTATGGCTACAACGCCAGCGTGTTGCAGCTGTTCGTGTCGGCCACCTACTAGCGAGACCGGCATATGTCGAATCGAAGCTGCAAGCTGCTTGCCTCATGGATCCTGGTCGGCATCGCGTCGGCGGCATCGGGAGCCGACGCGGTACGACCCGTCCGCGCGGCCAGTGCGCCGCTGCTGCTGGCCACCGCGCCCCCGAGCCCGCAATCAATCGGGGTGACGGCCACGCCAGCCGCTGCTGTTGCCGTGCCCTCCAGCGCTGCAGCCAGCGCGCCTGCACCTCCTGCTGCGGCCAGTGCGCCCGCACCTGCTGCTGCGGCCAGCGCGCCGCTGGCGGCCACGCTCGACGGCCGCATCCAGGATGTGAAGAGTGACGTGATCAAGCTCAACCGCGACCTGCTGGTGCTCGAAGAAGAACTGCTGTTCCCGGCCAAC
>JANNEI010000274.1:0-6514 GCA_031378565.1 Burkholderiales bacterium | reverse complement strand
CCGGTCGAGGTGTGCGCGAACCTGAGCGAACTGCGCGCGACGCTCGCGCAGATCGACACCCGCATGGCGTGGTCGGGCAACAGCGAAGTCGCCAAGGGCGTTCACAGCGGCATCGGCATCGTCAAGCTGCTGCCCGGCCGGCCGTCGCTGGTGTTCGTCACCGACGGACACGAGTCGCCGCCGCTCAGTCCGCGCTATCGCCCGGCCTTCGACGACAAACCGGGCGAGGTGCAGGGTCTGATCGTGGGCATCGGCGATCTGCTGCCGTCGGCGATTCCGAAATCCGACCCGCTGGGCCGGCCGCTCGGCTTCTGGCGGGCCGACGAGGTGCAGCAGACCGACCCGCGCAGCCAGGGGCGCGGTGGCAGTGTGGCCGGCGAGTTGCTGATCGACGACCGAGCCGACGCCGACGCCGCCGCGCCGGCGCTGGGCGCGACGCCGGGCAGCGAACATTTGTCGTCGTTGCGCGAGGGTTACCTGCGCCTGCTGGCGCGCGAACAAGGCCTGACCTTCGTTCGCCTGCAATCGCCGCAAGGATTGGCCGATGCGTTAACGGCACCTGCGCTGGCCAGGTCGGTGCCGCTGCGTGCCGACGCACGCATGGCGCTGGCGGGGCTGGCGTTCTGTTTGCTGCTGGCGCGATACGCGCCTTCGCGCTGGAGGCGGCTGCGATCGGGCATCGGTTCAAGCGTGTGAAGCAACCGGCAAGCTCCCCTCGCTGATCCCGCTGACCCCGCTCAACCCCAGCGCGTGTCGGCCTCTTCCAGCACCTCGTCCAGCACCGCCAGCAGTTCGGCCACGTTGACCGGCTTGGTCAGGTAGCGCTGCGCACCGGCCTGCATCGCCTCGTCGATCTGCGAGGCCAGAGCGTCCGCCGACACGATCACCACCGGGATCGTGCTGGTGGCCAGGTCGGCCTTCAGGTGGCGCAGCAATTCCATGCCGCTGATGTCGGGCAGGTGCATGTCCAGCAGGATCACGTCCGGGCGGCGGATGCGGATGGCGGCCAGCCCGTCGAGCCCGGTGATGGACACGTCCATCTGCACCTGCGGGCGCTGCGCCAGGATGCCGCGCATCACTTCCACATTCGTTTCGTTGTCCTCGACGTAGTGCACGAAGCGGCGCTGGTACTGGGCCGGCCGCGTCACCAGGTCGTTGAGGTCGGAGCGCACGGTGTCGGGGTTCTCCAGGGTCGGAAGCGACAGGATGAACACCGAGCCCTCACCGGTCACGCTGCGCGCCCGCAGGCTGCCGCCCATCAACTCGGCCAGCCGCTGGCTGATCACCAGGCCGATGCCGGTGCCTTCCTGTGCCGAACGCTCCCGCCCGAGGCGGTTGAAGGGCTGGAACAGCTCGCCCATCTGCGCCGGCGTCATGCCCAGCCCGGTGTCGGTCACGCTGATCTCGACCTCGGCACCCGTCAACCGCGTGGCCAGGTGGATGCGGCCGTGGTCCGCGTTGTACTTCACCGCATTGCTCAGCAGGTTGGTCAGAATTTGCTTGACCCGCGTGGCGTCCCCTTGCACGCGCGTGGCATCGGGTGCCAGCGCGTGGGTGATCTTGATGCCGCGTTTGCGAGCGTCCTGCTCGACCAGCGGCAGCGTGCCCGTCAGCAAGGCCGACAGCTCCAGCGGCTCGATGTGCAGGCGGACATTGCCCGACTCGATGCGCGACAGGTCGAGCACGTCGTTGATCATCTCCAGCAGGTGCCAGCCGGCATGCTGGATCTGCCCGACCCAGGGGCGCTGCGCCTCGGCCAGCGGGTGGCGCTTGTCGAGCTCCAGCAGTTGCGCAAAGCCCAGCATCGCGTTCAGCGGCGTGCGCAGCTCGTGGCTCATGCGCGACAGGAAGTCGCTCTTGGCGTGGTTGGATGCCTCGGCCGCCGCACGCGCCTGCTGCGCTTCGGCGAGCTGAAGGTGTTCGGTGATGTCTTCGACAGCGCCCACGATGCGGCGCGGCTGCCCTTGCTCGTCGCGCAGCAAGGACACCGTGGACTGCACCCACAGCGTGTGGCCGTCGCGGGCGATGTAGCGCTTGTTGCGGCGGTACATCGGGATCTCGCCGGTGACGAGCTGGCGCGACAGGTCCGCGTCCTGCATCACGTCGTCCGGGTGAGTGAAATCGAGCGACGGCATGCCCACCAGTTCGTTCGCGGTGTAGCCGGTGAGCTCGCAAAAATGCGGGTTGGTTTGCAGCACGTTGCCGCGCAGGTCGGTGTAGACCACGCCGATCGGCACGTTGTTGAAGATGTTGCGGAAGCGCTGCTCGCTGTCGCGCATCGCCACTTCGGCTTGCTCGCGTTCGTGCACCTCCAGCTGCAGCGCCGCAGTGCGTTCGCGCACCGCCGCCTCGATGCGGCGCGTGCGCCCGGTGACGGTCAGCAGCAAGGCGCCCAGCACAGCCACCGAAAGCAGCCCGACGATCGAGAACAGCCAGGCGTTGCTGTCGTGTGCCCCCGGCACGTCGGTGATCTTTGAAGACACCTGCAGGCTCCACTGCCGCCCGGCATACGGAATCGTTCTGGCATGCAGCAAGCCGCTCGTTCGGGCTTCGCAGCCCTCCGGGCCGGCCAGCCGGCGCTGTGGCGCGCCGCCGTCGGAGTCCACCGCGCACAGCGTCAGGTACGCCGGCAACTGGCCGGCCACTGCCTTCAACGCGTCGTCGAGGCGCACCGTGGTGAACACCATCCCGCGCACCGCTGCCCGCCGATCGTCATCCGTCTTCGGCGAGCCCTTGTAGACGGCCTGATAAATGGCCACGCCCAGCTCGGCCGTGCCGACCGGGTTTTGCGACAGCCTGAACCCCGCGGTGGCCGAAGGCTGGCCGGTCCGGATCGCATTTTCGATCGCAGCGCGAGACGCCGGGATCGACAGCGCGTTGACGCCCAAGGCACGCCGGTTGCGCTCCAGCGGCTCGATGTAGCGAATGACATACGCCTCGTCGCCGCTGAACGGCACCATGGCGTCGGCCGTTGTGCGGTTGCGCACCTGGAAGTCGCTGAAACCGTCGGCCCGCGCGCGGCTTTCCAGCGCCGGCACCTCGGCCCGCTGCACCCGCTCCTGGAAGCCCATGGAATACAGCACACCAGGGCCGTCCAGCCACGACTGGGTGGCACGCTGCAGCTCTTCGCGGCTCACGTCGTCCGACGCCACGTAGACGCCGCGCAATGACTCCAGCGCATACAGCGGCTGCTGCAGCTTGAACGACAGCGTGGACAAGGCGTTGGCCGCCTCGCGCTCGAAGGTGGCGCGGATCCGCTCTTCGTCCCAGCGCGCGACCTGCAGGATGGTGGCTGCCAGCAGCGCCGTCACCACCGCCAGCGGCAGCCCGACCGTCATCCGGCGCGCAGCCCAGTCGGGACGCGGGTGGCCGATCAGCGTCAGCACGATGGGCGAGGCGATCAGCACGCCCAGCGAATCGCCCATCCACCATGTGACCCAGGTGAACGCCAGGTTCGACGCTGGCACCACGCCGGTCCAGCCCAGCATGGCGGTGGCGACCGTCGAGCTGACGGTGCAGGCCACGAACGCGCCGGTGGCGAAGAACATGGCAATTTCGTGCGGCTCGGCCAGCGTCAGCGGCCGCGGCACGAAGCGCCTCACCAGCGCTGCGCCGGCCCAGGCCTGAAGCGCCGCGCCGGTGCCGATGACGGCCGGCAGCCCGATCACGGCAAAGCTCAATTCGCGGCCCGGACTGAGCCACAGGTTGACGGCAAAGGCAGCCAGCGCCACCGCCGGCAGCATGCGCAGCCCGTAGACGATCACGCAGGCCAGCGCGATGCCGGCCGACGGATACAGCGGCGACGCATAGCCCGGGGGAATCGCCAGCACCACCGCGCCGACCCCCGTCAGCGCGTAGGCGAGCAGCGTGGCGATGAATGCCACGGTCCAGTGCAAGGTCGAGCGGGGGAGGGGGAGCGCGTTCAAGAGCGGTGCCTGGGGTGACGGGCGCGATGAGCACATCGCCATCGGGCACCAATGGCCAACATCGGTCAGCGGGGCGGGAACGAGACTAACACCGCGGCATGGCAACTCGAGGGCGTAAAACGGTGAAACGCCACGCTCGCCGGCACCGCTTTGACAGCCGCCACGCGACCGCGGTCAATCCGGGGCCGGTGCGGCACTGCCAACAACCGCGCAGACCGCTACACGTAGAAGGCTCACCCCAAACTGGGGTGAGCCTTCAGTGGTTGACAGGCGACATCAACCAATGGGTTTAAACTGTACAGAATAAACTCACTTCTTCAGGCTCACATGGCATTCGCAGCATCCGACGTCGTCCCCCTGACTCAAGCGCGGGCCAATCTCTCCGAGCTGGCCGACCAGGTCAAGGCGGGGTCCGAGAAGATCATCACCAAGAACGGCGAGAGCTACGTTGCCCTCATCGACGCCGAGCGCCTGGACTATTACCACCGCCTGGAGCGCGAGCGCATCCATCTGCTGCTGATCGACGATGCCCGCCGCGGGCTCGAAGACATCGCCGCGGGCCGCACCCATGACGCCAACGCCGCCATCGCCGAGCTGCAGCGGCACCGAGCAACCCCCGGGGCGCGGATCAAAGCAGCCAGGAAGCGTGGCTGAGCGTTTGTACAAAGTCGAGCTGACCGCGAGCTTCCTGGAGCGCCTCGAGTCCATCGAGGCGTTTCTGACGCAGGCCGGAGCCGGCTCCACCTACGACAACTTGTTGGCCGAACTCCGAGCCACGGTCATCCCCAACCTGCGGCGTTTCCCGCGCATGGGCAGGCGCTATCTCGATCGGCCGCCGCAGTCCGCCGAGGCGCTTGCACAGCTTGCCCTGTTGCCTGTGGGTGCTGCCGATGCGCTGCGCGAGTACCTTCATGGCGACTATCTCGTCCTCTACTCGCCGAGCGACATTGGCGACAAGGTGATCCATCTCCTGTCGATCCGACACCACCGGCAGTTGTCATTCGACTTCGCGCGGCTGTGGCCAACCTGACAGCTGGCTCAGCCAAGCCTTTCCGGCCTCTGTACTCGGACCGCAAGGGGTTGGACGCGCTGATCTGATCAGGGCACCGAGGACCAGGGGCAAGATGCGCGCCGAAGGCAAGATGTACGCTGTCGGGTGCGGCAATGTGCCGAACACTCACCGGACACCGGCCACCGGCGGCCGGATGCGGAGGGCAACTCGATGACGACACGGCGAAACCTCCTCGGCGGCGCGGCGAGTTGCATGCTTGTCGGTGTCCCCTCGGTCGCTGGTGCGCAGACTGCGCAGCGGCCGCGGCGGATCGGCTACATCGGCTACCAGCCTCCCGGCGTCTCCGCCGAAAGCGACCGGCTGTGGGCCCTGTTCCTGCGCTGGATCGGCGAGCGCGGTCATGTCGAGGGCCGCCATGTCGTGTACGAACGCAGGGCCATCGCCGGCAACCCCGAGCGCATTCCGGCGCTGGTGGCCGAACTCGTCGGCATGCCGGTCGATGTGCTCGTCATCAATGGCGCAACCGGTGCCGTGCTGGCCGCAATGAGAGCGACAACGACGATTCCGATCGTCTTTATGGGCGTTAACGATCCGGTCGCTTCCAAGCTGGTGGAGTCGCTGGCGCGCCCCGGCGGCAACGTGACCGGCCTCTCGGCGGTGAATTTCGATCTGGCCTTGAAGCGACTGGACCTGCTCAAGGCGGCGCTGCCGAAGATCGCCCGGGTCGCGCTCATCACCAACGACAACGGCATCCTCGACAAGGCTGCCTTCGACGCCGGGCGCCGGGCCCAGGATGCGGCGGCGCGTACGCTGGGCATTCGGCTGATCCGGGTCGACATGGACGCGCGGCAGGACTTCGACCGCGCAACCGCAACCATCGCGCAGGAGCGCCCCGACGCCCTCGCGATTGCCGGCACTTCGACAACCGGGGTACTGGCCAGGGAGATCGCCGAGTTCGCGATCCGGATGAAGCTGCCCGAGATCGCAGGCGGCCGGATCGAAGCCGCGGCGGGGGCGTTGATGGGCTACGGTGCCAACCTCGACGACCAGTTCTTCCGCGCCGCGTCGTATGTTGCGCGCATCCTTGACGGTGCCAAGCCCGCCGACCTGCCGGTCGAACAGCCGACCAAGTTCGATTTCGTCGTGAACCTGAAGACGGCCCGGCTGATCGGCATCACGCTGCCGGCGTCGCTGCTGCTGCGCGCCGACGAGGTGATCGACGGCTGAATGCTTTCGTCCCAACGGGGTTTTCCGCTGCGGCCCTGGCTGTTGCCGCCGAACGGCTCGGGGTGGATGTCCATGCCTCCCTATGTCGGGGAGAACAAGAAGTTCAACACATCCCCATCCTTCACGACGTATTCCTTGCCCTCGGCGCGCATCTTCCCGTGGTCTTTCGCGCCTTGCTCGCCCTTGAACGCGATGAAGTCGGCGAAGGCGATGGTCTGCGCGCGGATGAAGCCGCGCTCGAAGTCGGTGTGGATCACCCCGGCTGCCTGCGGCGCGGTGTCGCCGACATGGATGGTCCAGGCGCGCACTTCCTTGACGCCGGCGGTGAAGTAGGTTTGCAGGCCCAGCA
>JANNEI010000271.1:0-4261 GCA_031378565.1 Burkholderiales bacterium | reverse complement strand
TCGCGCGCGTTGAAGCAACCTTCGAGCAGCAGGATCGGGCCGCGCCAACCGAGATCGCGAACGGTTTGCGCCTCCGCCAGGTCGAGCAAGGCAAAGCCGTCGGCCCCTTGCAGTCCGGTGTACGCGCGAGCGATGCCGTGCCCGTAGGCATTGGCCTTGACGACCGCCCAGACCCTGGCATCGGGTGCGGCCGTGCGGGCCCGCTTCAGGTTGTGCAGCAGGGCATCGGTGTGGATCAACGCTTCGATCGGGCGGGGCATCGGGGTGAAGTCACGTAAAGCAGCTTGCCGATTCTGCCGCACCCCGCATCTGCGGGTGAAGCACCCGCGCACGGGGCCAGACCCCCATGCTATAACCCGCGCCGCAGGGAGACATGGCCAGAAACGTCGCCAAAGAATGACACCCAAGAGCGTCGTCAGCACATCAGGCCAAAGGCAGCGCGCCTCGAGCGAATGAAAAAAGGTTTCTACACCATCATGGCGGCGCAGTTCGTCAGCTCACTGGCTGACAACGCGCTGCTTGTGGCTGCCATCGAACTGCTCAAGTCGTCGCATGCGCCCGCGTGGCACGTGCCCGCGCTGGGGCCGATGTTCGCGCTGTTCTACGTGATCCTGGCACCGTTTCTGGGCGCGTTCGCCGACGCGGTGCCGAAGGGCAAGGTGATGTTCTTCGCGAACGCCATCAAGGTGGTGGGCTGCCTGATGATGCTGTTCGGTGCGCACCCGCTGGTGTCCTACGCCATCGTCGGTCTGGGCGCGGCAGCGTATTCGCCCGCCAAGTACGGCATCCTGACCGAGCTGCTGCCGACATCGCAACTCGTCAAGGCCAACGGCTGGATCGAGGGGTTGACGATTCTGTCCATCATCTTCGGCGTCCTGTTCGGCGGGCAGTTGGTCGGCAAGGTGATCTCGGCGCACCTGCTCGCCATCGACATGCCGATGATGGACACGGGCATCAACACCGCGCCCGAAGCGGCCATCTCGGTGATTCTGTTCCTGTACGTCGTTGCGGCGCTCTTCAACCTGCGCATCCCGCGCACCGAAGCGCCGTTGCAGCCGCTGTCTCACAGCGTGTCGACCCTGGTGCGCGACTTCTCCAGCTGCAATGCCCGGCTGTGGAACGACAAGCTGGGCCAGATCTCGCTGGCCACCACCACGTTGTTCTGGGGCGTGCTGGGCAACGTGCGAATCATCGTGTTCGCGTGGGCGGCAGCGGCGCTGGGCTACTCGACCACGCAGGCGTCGTCGCTGGTGGGCGTGGTGGCCATCGGCACGGCGGCCGGGGCCATCGTGGCATCGATGCGCATGCGGCTCGACCAGGCCACCAGCGTGATCCCGCTGGGCATCGGCATGGGGGTGCTGATGATCGGGTTGAACTTCATCACCAACGTGTACTGGGCGGCACCGTTCTTCATCGTGCTGGGTGCCATTGGCGGCTACCTGGTGGTGCCGATGAACGCGCTGTTGCAGCACCGCGGTCACAACCTGATGGGCGCAGGCCGATCCATCGCGGTGCAGAACTTCAACGAGCAGGCCTGCATCCTGGGCCTGGGCGCGTTCTATGCCGGCATGACGAAGTGGGGCCTGTCGGCCTTCGTCGCCATCACCATCTTCGGCATCCTGATCGCCGGCACGATGGCCCTGATTCGCCGCTGGCACGCGCGCAACTGCGTGGAGCACCGCGAAGAGGTGGAACATTTGCTGGCCCTGGCGAGAAGCGACACCCACTGAACAGCGCGGCGACAATCCCGCCGGTGTCTTCATCCCGATCTGCCCTGCCAGCCCTCGCGTTGATGTTCAACGCGCTCGTCTGGGGTGCCTCGTGGTGGCCCATGCGGCAGCTCGAATCGCAGGGCCTGCACCCCTTGTGGGCCACCGTGTTCGTCTACCTGCTGGCCGCCCTGGTGATCCTGCTGGCCCGCCCGCGCGCGCTGCTGCAGGTGCTGCGCACACCCGCGCTGTGGGTGTTGGTGCTGGCCTCGGGTGCCACCAATGCCGCCTTCAACTGGGGCGTCGTGATCGGCGACGTGGTGCGGGTCGTCCTGTTGTTCTACCTGATGCCTTTGTGGACGGTGCTGCTGGCGCGCCTGTTGCTCGGCGAAACCATCACCCGCGGCGCGGCGGCGCGCATCGCGCTGGCGCTGGCCGGTGCGGCCATCGTGCTGTGGCCGGCAACAGCCGGCGGGGAGTCGCTCTGGAGCCAGTTGCCGATTCCGCGTTCACTGCCGGACTGGCTGGGCGTGATCGGCGGGTTTTCGTTCGCGCTGAACAACGTGATGCTGCGCCACCAGGCGCATCGACCTGAAGAAGGCCGCGCGTTGGCCATGTTCATCGGCGGTGTGCTGGTGGCGGGCGTGCTGGCCACGGTGCTGGCGTCGCAGGCGCGCCTGCCGTGGCCGCCCGCCGCGGCAGCCGGCTGGCTGGTGCTGGCGGTGGGCTTGAGCGCGCTGTTCCTGCTCAGCAACCTGGCCTTGCAGTACGGTGCCTCGCGCCTGCCCGCCAACGTGACCTCGGTGGTGATGATCAGCGAGGTGGTGGTGGCGTCCGGCTCGGCCGTGGCGCTGGGTGCGGGCAGCCTGAGCGCGTCGTTGCTGGTCGGCGGCGGCCTGATCGTGCTGGCGGCATTGCTGGCCGCCACCGAGGGCGGCACCGGGCACTGAATGGGCGGACGAGCGGAACCGCCGCCTCAAGCCCGCGACTTCAGTCGAGCGGCCAGCGTGGGGTCCAGCGTCAGCAACGTGCGCTCGAACTCGGCCTCGTTGACCGGCTTGGTGAGGTAGGCGTCGCAGCCCGCCAGCGATCCCCGCACGCGGTCCATCGCACCGGACAGGCCGCTGACGATCACCACTTTTGCGGACCGGGTCAGCGCGAAAGCCGGGTCCTGCTTGAGCATCTGGCACAGATTGAGCCCGTCAAGGCCGCCCGCCACGCCCAGCACCACATCCAGGAACACCAGGGCGAAGGCCTGTCCCTGCATCCACACCAGGGCTTCCTCGGCGTTGGTCGCCGTGGTCACCGCATAGCCCATTCGCTGCAGCCGCACCTGCAGAAAGCGTCTGGCGATGGGGCTGTCTTCCACCACCAGCACGTCGGGACCGGCACCGGCGATGTCGCTCCGCAGGAGGTCCGGGCTGTCTTGCGCGTCGAACGTCATGTCTTCCAGCACCAGGTCCATGCCGGGCACGGCTTCCGCCTCGTCGAGCAGGCCGGGCACCGTCTGGCCTTGCTCGACCAGCGAGTCGAGCTCTCGCATGATGTGCATCGGATGAATCGGGCGTGGCAGCCAGGCCATCGCACCCGGTGGAGATTGCTTGCCGATGAAGACGGTCACATGGGCGCGGCCTGCCGACAGCGCGCCGCCCCGGGCTGGCGGGTGGTCGGCGTCGGCAATCACGAAGTCCGACTGGGCGGCCTGCGCCACCTCCACATACGAAGGGCTGCGGCGCGCCGCGAGCCGAAAGAACGACGACAAGGTGCTGCGCTCGAAGTCGCTGAAGCCCTCCACCGCCACGTTGTAGCGTCGGCGGCGGTTCGCGCCCTCCTTCTTCTTTCGTCTGTCGATTGGTGGCTCGGCCATGCGGACCCTCGATACAGCTGGTTCTGTCAATTCTGAACCGATGTTCACGACCGGCCGATGCGGCGTCAATCACCCCGGTCGCGGATGTGGCGACGGCGATACCATTCGCGGACATCTTTGACACTCCGCCGAAGGATTGCGCATGACCCCCACCAGCATTTACGACTTCGAAGCCGTTTCCATCGAAGGCAAACCGGCCCAGCTCGCCAGCCAGCGCGGGAAGGTGCTGTTGATCGTGAACACGGCCAGCGCCTGCGGTTTCACGCCGCAGTTTGCCGGCCTGGAAACGCTGTGGGAAACCTACCGAGACAAAGGCTTGGTGATCGTCGGCTTTCCGAGCAACGAGTTCGGTGCGCAAGACCCCGGCAGCAACGACGAGATCGCGTCGTTCTGCCAGCTCAACTACGGCGTCAGCTTCCCGATGATGGGCAAGGTAACCGTCAACGGGGCCGATGCCCACCCGCTGTGGAAGTGGCTCACGAAAGAAGCGCCCGGGCTGCTCGGCAGCCAGGCCGTCAAGTGGAACTTCACCAAGTTTCTGGTCGGCAAGGACGGACGGGTGCTCAAGCGTTACGCCCCCACCGACTCGCCCGAGTCGATGCGCACCGACATCGAGCGCGCACTCGCCGCCTGACCGCCGTTACCGCCGGAGCCCCAGCATGTTCGAACACATCGACGCCTACGC
>JANNEI010000251.1:0-2107 GCA_031378565.1 Burkholderiales bacterium | reverse complement strand
TGTCTGCGGCGTTGCGCCGCATCGAATTACTGGGGTCGGTGCGGGTCAGCGCAGGCGATGTCGATCCGGCGCTGTGGCTCAAGGTCGACAGTTATTCGCTGCTGCAGGCGCTGGCCTGTCTGGCCGGCCGTCTGGTCGACGAGTACGAGGTGCGGTCGATCCAATTGCGCTTGCACGCGGCCGGCGCGCGCGCGCAACTCGACCTGGTCTGGGCCGGCCAGGCGATCAGCACCGAAACGGTGATGAACTGGCAGATGGACGCGATGGTCATCCGCAGCGGCAGCGGCAGTGGCAACAGCGGTGGCAACGGCGCGGTGGCCACGCCGCTGACCGTGCGCGACGTGGTCGAGCGGCACGGCGGTGAATTCTGGTTCGAGCGCGAGCGGGTCCGGCACGAGGCGTTCTTCCGTTTCCTGCTGCCCTGCGCCGACGCGCAATCGCCGCTTGCCGAAGCGCCACCGCTCGGAGCGACGCAAGGCCGTGGCGACAGCCGCCCCGAGTTCTACGACTTCGACCTGTTCCAGACCTCGGCACAGACGCTGGCGCAGGACGAGCGCCCGCTGGCCGAGTTGACCTGCACCGTCTTCGACACCGAGACCACCGGACTGAATCCGTCCGAGGGCGACGAGATCATCCAGATCGGTGCCACACGCATCGTCAACGGCAAGTTGCTGCGGCAAGAGTGCTTCGAGCAACTGGTCGATCCGCAGCGCGCGCTGGCCGTCGCCTCGATCGCCATCCACGGCATCCAGCCCGCCATGCTGGTCGGGCAGCCGACGATCCTCGAAGTGCTGCCGGTGTTCCACGCGTTCGCCGTCGACACCGTGCTGGTGGCGCACAACGCCGCCTTCGACATGCGCTTTCTGCAGCTGAAGGAAGCGGCCACCGGCCTGCGCTTCGACCAGCCGGTGCTCGACACGCTGCTGCTGTCCGCGTGGCTGCATCCGAACCAGCCGTCGCACCGGCTCGAAGCCATCGCCGAGCGGCTCGGCGTGCCGGTGCTGGGACGGCACACTGCCCTGGGTGACGCGCTGTTGACAGCCGAGGTGTTTCTCAAGCTGGTCCCGCTGCTGCAAGCCAGGGGTGTGAACAGCCTGGGCCAGGCTCGCGCGGCCGCGTTGCAGACCTACCAGGCGCGCATCAGCTATTGAGCGCCCCAGGCCGACGACATCCGCCGCCCGCCATCGCCGCGAGTATTTACTCCGGACAGGCGGTTTCCAGCACGATTTCCCGCATCGGGTAACGCCTCGTGAGGGTTACCACTGAAAGTGTCAGCCAGCGGTCAGGGGCGCGTCAGGCCATGGTCAGAGCCTGGCCCCAACATCGCGCTCAGGCACCGCCACGGGGGCGGGGCAAATTCAATTCAGGAGACATCGCCATGGCGACAAGCACTGCAGCACGGCCGGGGCCGGTATCGTCGGCCGGCAAGCCGATGACGGCCGAGGAAAAGAAGGTCATCTTCGCCTCCAGCCTGGGCACGGTTTTCGAGTGGTACGACTTCTACCTGTACGGCTCGCTCGCACCGATCATCGCGAAGCAGTTCTTCTCGGGCCTCGACGCCGGTTCGGCCTTCATCTTCGCGCTGCTGGCCTTCGCTGCCGGCTTCATCGTGCGCCCGTTCGGTGCCATCTTCTTCGGCCGCCTGGGCGACATGATCGGCCGCAAGTACACCTTCCTGGTGACGATCCTGATCATGGGCCTGTCGACCTTCATCGTCGGCCTGTTGCCCAACTACGCCGCCATCGGCGTGGCCGCGCCGGTGATCCTGATCGCGCTGCGCCTGCTGCAAGGCCTGGCGCTGGGCGGCGAGTACGGCGGTGCCGCCACCTACGTGGCCGAGCACGCACCGCACGACAAGCGCGGTGCCTTCACCTCGTGGATTCAAACCACCGCCACGCTGGGCCTGTTCCTGTCGCTGATGGTGATTCTGGGCACCCGCACCGCGATCGGCGAAGAAGCATTCGCCGACTGGGGCTGGCGTGTGCCGTTCCTGGTCTCGATCGCGCTGCTGGCCATCAGCGTGTGGATTCGACTGAGCATGAACGAGTCGCCTGCCTTCAAGAAAATGAAGGAAGAGGGCAAGACCTCGAAGGCGCCGCTGACCGAA
>JANNEI010000236.1:0-1590 GCA_031378565.1 Burkholderiales bacterium | reverse complement strand
GAAAGGCTGCACCGCACCCGCAGTCACCAGCCAGAACTCGTCGCACACCTCGCGCAGCAAAGCTCGGTCGTGGCTGACCAGCATCACGGTGCCTTCGAACTCGTTCAGTGCCATCGACAACGCTTCACGGGTCGTCAGGTCGAGGTGGTTGGTCGGCTCGTCGAGCAGCAGCAGGTTGGGGCGCTGCCACACCAGCATCGCCAGCACCAGGCGCGCTTTCTCGCCGCCGCTGAGCGAGCCCACCGCCTGCGTGACCATCTCGCCGACGAAGCGGAACGATCCCAGGTAGTCGCGCAGTTCCTGTTCGCGTGCCTGCGGGCCCACATCGCGCGCCAGGCGAATCATGTGCATCAGCGGGCCGTCGTCGAGCGACAGCACGTCGAGCTCCTGTTGCGCGAAGTAGCCGATGTTCAGGCCCTTGCCTTCGGTGATCTCGCCGGACAGTGCCTTCAGTTCGCCCGAGATGGTTTTCACCAGCGTCGACTTGCCCTGGCCGTTGGCACCGAGGATGCCGATGCGCTGCCCGGCCAGCACCGAGCGGTTGATGTTGGCGATGATTTTCTTGGCTGGCGTACCGTCTTCCAGCGCCGGGTAGCCGCATGCGATGCCTGAGAACGCGAGCATCGGGTTCGGCAGGTTCAGCGGCTCGCGAAACTCGAACTGGAAGTCGGCGCTGGTCAGCACCGGGCCGAGCTTTTCCATCCGCGCCAGCGCCTTTACCCGGCTTTGTGCCTGCTTCGCCTTGCTGGCCTTGGCCTTGAAGCGGTCGATGAATTTCTGCAGGTGCGCCATGCGCTCTTTCTGCTTCTCGAAGCTGGCCTGCGCCTGCATCATCCGTTCCGCCCGCATCTCTTCGAACGCGGTGTAGTTGCCGGTGTAGCGGGTCAGCTTGGTCTCGTCGAGGTGGACCGTCACCTTGGTGATGGCGTCGAGAAATTCGCGGTCGTGGCTGATCACGATCATCGTGCCCTCGAAGCGCTGCAACCAGGCCTCCAGCCACACCAGCGCGTCGAGGTCGAGGTGGTTGGTGGGCTCGTCGAGCAGCATCAGGTCGGCCGGGCACATCAGCGCGCGTGCGAGCTGCAAACGCATGCGCCAGCCGCCCGAAAAGCTGTTCACCGGGTTGTTCAGTTCGTCGCCACGAAAGCCCAGGCCCATCAGCAGCGACTGCGCGCGCGGCCGAGCCTCGAAGCCGCCGGCCTCGCTGATTTCATGGTGCGCCTCGCCCATCGCGTGGCCGTCGTCGGCGGCCTCGGCGGCAGCCAGCGCCGCGTTGGCCTCCATCAAACGGGTGTCGCCCTGCATCACGTAGTCGGTGGCGGAGTCCTCGGTCTCGGGCATCTCCTGTGCCACTTCTCCGATGCGCCATCGCGGCGGCATCGCCACGTCGCCGGCGTCCGATTGCAGCCGGTGCGTGAGCAGCGAGAACAGACTCGACTTGCCGGCGCCGTTGCGTCCGACCAGGCCGATTTTCTCGCCCGGCTGCAGGGTGACCGTGGTGTCGTGCAACACGATCTTGGTGCCACGGCGAAGCGTGACGTTCTTGATGACAATCATGATGAAATCGAACCTGCGAATTTGAGTGCGCGA
>JANNEI010000194.1:0-7601 GCA_031378565.1 Burkholderiales bacterium | reverse complement strand
ACAACGCGTCGGTCACGGACAAACTCGGCGGCGGCTACGACAGCGTGCGCGGCAAGATCCGCCTGCTCGCCGCACAGCAGTTCAAGACCACCGGGGTGTACTCGGGCTTCGTGCCGTACTGGCCCGGCGTGAAAGAGTCGCCGCGCTTGTCTGAACTGGCCGACCTGGCCAAGACCGACCAGCGCAACGCGCGCCGCATGATGCTCGAAGAAGGCAAAGGCGCGTACTGGCAGGGCAAGGGCCTGCAACGCATCGTGAAGCTGATGGATGTGGTGGAACAGCAGGGCGACCTCGAAGGCCGCGACAAGCTGCTGGCCACGCTGAAGAAGCGCGTCGAAGAGTGGTTCTCGGGCGACAGCGGCAAGACCTATTTCCACTACGACAAGTCGGTCGGTGCCGTGGCCAGCTACCCCGACGAGTTCTTCACCGTCGAGCAGATCAACGACCACCATTTCACCTACGGCTACTGGATTCGTGCGGTCGCCGAGATCGCGCTGCGCGACCCGGCCTGGGCTGCGAGAGAAAAGTGGGGCGGCATGGTCGAGTTCTTGATCGCCGACATCGCCACCGCCGAGCGCGGGCGCGCCGACTTCCCGTTCCTGCGCAACTTCGACCCGTACGAAGGCCACTCGTGGGCCTCGGGCATCGGCCTGGGTGCCGACGGCAACAACCAGGAGTCGTCGTCGGAAGCGATCAACGCCTGGGCCGCGCTGGTGCTGTGGGGCGAAGTCACCGGCAACCGCTCGCTGCGCGACCTCGGGCTCTACCTCTACACCACCGAGGTGGCTGCCATCGACCATTACTGGTTCGACATCCACGGCCTGGTCTTCCCGCCGGAATACAAGAACGTCGAAGTCAGCCAGCTGTTCGGCGGCGCGCTGATCCACAACACCTGGTGGACCGACGAGCCGCGCCAGATCAAGGGCATCAACCTGCTGCCGATCACCACCGCGTCGCTGTACCTGGGCCGCGACCCGAAGTACGTGAAGCGCAACCTCGGCGCACTGAAACCCGAGATGGAGATCTATGCCGCGCGCGGGCAGCGACCACCCAACCCGCCGCCAGCGGACGTGTGGCAAGACATCTTCGCGAAGTACATGGCGCTGGCCGATCCGGCCGCCGGACTGGCGCAGTGGGACCGCTGGGGTTCGTTCGAACTCGGCGACACCCGAACGCACGCGTTGCACTGGATGCTGAGCCTGCAGGAGATGGGCACGCCCGACTTCGGCGTGGTGGCCGATACGCCGTTGTTCTCGGTGTTCAAGCGGGCCGATGGCCGCAAGACCTACCTCGCCTACAACGCCACCAAGGCACCGATCAATGTGCGCTTCAGCGACGGGAAAGTGCTGACCGTCGCGCCGTTGACGCTTGGCCGCGCGTCCATGTGAGTCTGCTAAGGGAAAGTCACAGTAACAACCCCATTGCCAGGATCCATCACGGGTTTTATCCTTTAATGAAAGCGCTTTCAAGAATGCGTCGCCCGAAGCCGGCGTTCTTGAGCACAACTGCACCGCGAGTCATCGAGGCCTCGCTTGCGCTTCAGGTTTTCGTCAGTTGCACCTCGGTCGATTTCGGCTTCACCTTCAAACCCAATCAGGACGTTTCGCCATGAGCCCTTCCACCAAACACCTCCCCTTGTCGGCATGCACTCTGGCCGCGCTGATGTTGCTCAGTGCCTGCGGCGGTGGCGATGCGGAAGCGCCGCCGACGAGCGCGCCAGCCCCAGCACCCGCTTCACCCGCGCCGGACACCACGCCGCCCACGGTGACGATCACCGACGACATCGCCGCCGCGACCGCAGCGGGTGACGTGACGTTCGCGTTCACCTTCAGTGAAGACGTCGGCACCAGCTTCACAGCCGACTCCGTCGTCGTGACCGGCGGAACCAAGGGCGCGTTCACCCGCATCGACGGCACACATGCCACGCTCGTCGTCACGCCCACCGCGAACTCGTCCGGCACCATCGAGGTGACTGTTGCTGCGCTCAAGTTCACCGATGTCGCGGGCAATGGCAACACCGCCACCGCCGCAGCGCAGCAGGCGTACGCAACGGTCACCAAGACGCAAATGGCGCTGCCGCTCAGCTTCGACTCGGCGACCATCGACTACGGCTTCATCGGCTTTGGCGGTGCCGAAGACTCCAGCCTGGCCGAAGACCCCACCAATGCAGCCAACCGAGTGGCCAAGGTCGTGCGCGCCGCGGGTTCAGAAACCTACGCCGGCACCACCATCACGGCCGCGGCGGGTCTTGGGTTCAGCCCGAAGCTCCCTTTCAACGCCAACGACACGCGGATGACGGTTCGTGTCTGGTCGCCCGATGCCGGGATTCCAGTCCGCCTCAAGGTCGAGGACCACGCCGACCCGACCAAGTCGGTCGAGACCGAGGTCACCGTGACGACCGCGAGCGCCTGGCAAACCCTGACCTTCGACTTCAAGACCCAGGTGGCTGGCACCGCGGCACTGAACCTCGCTTCCAACTACGACAAGGCGACGATCTTTTTCGACTTCGGCCGGGCCAAGGCAGCGTCGGTGCAGAAGACTTATTACTTCGACGACATCGCCTTCCTGCCCGGTGCCGCGCCGGCACCTCCGCCACCGTCCGTCATTTCTTTCGACGAAACCACGCCGCCGGTGCTGACCGGCTTCGGGGGCGCGGAGGACGCCACCGTCGTGCCCGACCCGACCAATGCGGCCAACAAGGTGGCGAAGATCGTCAAGTCGGCGACTGCCGAGTTGTGGGCCGGCACCACGGTGTCCAACCTGGCCAACCAGGCGATCGCGCCGATCGCCTTCAGCGCGACCGACGCGACCATGACGGCGCGTGTGTGGTCGCCCGATGCCGGCATTCCGGTTCGACTGAAGGTGGAGAGCGCAACGGACAACACCAAGACCGTCGAGACCGAGGCGACCGTCACGGCGGCAGGCGTTTGGCAGACACTCACCTTCAACTTCGCGGTCCAGGCTCCGGGCACAGCGGCGTTGAACCTGGCGACGACCTACAACAAGGCGTCGGTCTTCTTCAACTTCGGCACCACCGGCAATCAGGCGGGTGGGGCCAAGACCTACTACCTCGACGATCTGAACTACAAGCTGGGCTCGGCTCAGGTTGTGTCCGGCCTGCCCATCACGTTTGACGATTCCGCGACCACCTACACGCTGACCGGCTTTGGCGGCGCGGAAGACGCCACCGTGGTCACCGACCCGACGGGCGGAACGGGCAAGGTCGCCAAGGTCGTCAAGTCGGCCACGGCCGAGTTGTGGGCCGGCACCACGGTGTCGACGGGTGCCAATCAGTCGATCGCGACCATCCCGTTCACAGCCAGCGCGAAAAACATGACGGTTCGCGTGTGGGCCCCGGCGGCCGGCATACCCGTGCGCTTGAAGGTCGAAGATGCGGGCGATCCCACGCACAGTTGCGAGACAGAAGCGACGACCACCGTGGCGGCTGGTTGGCAGACCCTCACGTTCAACTTCGCCAACCCGGCGGCAGGCACGGCTGCGCTGAACCTCGCATTCACCTTCAACAAGGCGTCGATCTTCTTCAATTTCGGCAAGAGCGGTGTGCAGGGCGGTGGCGGCACGTACTACTTCGATGACGTGAACTTCCTTCCGTGAGCCGGCAGGCGGCTGCGGCAGCCTGACCGCCCGAAACGGTGTGGGGCGCATCGCCCCACGCAGGCTTTTTTGCCGCGCAACCCGCCTGGGGTGCGCGGCATTTTCCTTTGATCCGTCCCGCAAGGACCTGAAGCGGATAGCTCGATCCGGCCATCCAGCCGGAACGAATTGCAGGGATGTGATTGGAGTGGAAAAAGCAAAACGGGCCAAAGGCCCGTCTTTCCTCACTCTCTGGCGGAGCCGGAGGGATTCGAACCCTCGAAGCAGGTTTTGCCCACTTACTCCCTTAGCAGGGGAGCACCTTCGGCCACTCGGTCACAGCTCCGTAAAACAGCCCGGATTCTAACCGCAGTCTGCCCGCTCTCAGGCCGCGGGCAGCTCCAGCCCGAAGGCCTTGTGCAGGGCGCGCACCGCGAGCTCCATGTACTTCTCGTCGATCACGACGCTGGTCTTGATTTCGCTGGTGGTGATCATCTGGATGTTGATCCCTTCGTCGCTGAGCGCGCTGAACATGCGGCTGGCCACGCCCACGTGCGAGCGCATGCCGATGCCGACGATGCTGACCTTGCAGATCTTCGTGTCACCGGTCAGTTCGGCGGTGCCTGTCTTGGGCATCACCTCGGCCTTGAGCAACTCGATCGTCCGCGCGTAGTCGTTGCGGTGCACGGTGAACGAGAAGTCGGTCTTGCCTTCGTGCGACACGTTCTGGATGATCACATCGACGTCGATGTTCGCGTCGGCCACCGGCCCGAGGATCTGGAACGCGATGCCGGGCTTGTCGGGCACGCCCAGCAGGCTGATCTTGGCCTCGTCGCGGTTGAAGGCAATGCCCGACACAACGGCTTGTTCCATTTTCTCGTCTTCCTCAAAAGTGATCAGGGTGCCTGATTGGGCTTCCTCGTCGATGTCGATGTCCCACGGCGTGAAGCTCGACAAGACGCGCAGCGGCACGCGGTACTTGCCGGCAAACTCGACCGAACGAATCTGCAGCACCTTGGCACCCATGCTGGCCATTTCCAGCATTTCTTCAAAGCTGATGGTGGTCAGGCGGCGCGCCTCGGGCACGATGCGCGGGTCGGTCGTGTAGACACCGTCCACGTCGGTGTAGATCAGGCATTCGTCGGCCTTCATCGCAGCTGCCACGGCCACCGCCGAGGTGTCGGACCCGCCACGACCCAGCGTGGTGATGTTGCCTTGTGCGTCCATGCCCTGAAAGCCAGTGATGACCACCACCTTGCCCGCCGCCAGGTCGGCGCGCACGCGAACGTCGTCGATGCTCCGGATGCGCGCCTTGGTGAAGGCGCTGTCGGTGGCAATCGGCACCTGCCAGCCGGCGTAGCTGACGGCCTGCATGCCCTCGGCTTGCAGGGCAATCGCCAGCAGGCCGACCGACACCTGTTCGCCGGTGGCCGCAACCATGTCCAGCTCGCGCTGCAGCTCGGGTGTGGTGGTGGCGGGTGACAGCTCATTGGCCAGGCCGAGCAAGCGGTTGGTTTCGCCGCTCATGGCAGACGGAACGACAACCATCTGGTGGCCGGCGCGCGCCCACTTGGCGACGCGCTTGGCGACATTGCGAATGCGCTCGGGCGAGCCCATCGAGGTGCCGCCGTACTTGTGAACGATGAGTGCCATGGGGAGCGTGTGGGTCGGGGTTGCGCGGAAGGCCTTCACGCCGCTTGACTGCCGGCGCAAACCCGGCATTTTAGCCGGCGTGCCACGGCTGAGTCAGACCGCCAATCAGCGCGTGCCGTCCGGTTCCCAGCGCAACGCCACCTGCGGCTGACCGGGCAGCGCGATCACGCGCGCATCGATGCCCAGCCCTGGCACGAACACCAGTTGGCCACCACTGAACAGCAGCGGCCCGTCGCGCTGCCAGGGCGGCACGGCAGCGGCCTGAAACTGCTTCTTCAGGCTGCGCGGCGGCCGCAGCAATCCGGCCTGAAACTGCTCGGCACCGGCACGAGTCTTCAACTCGACATGACCGAGGCAGGCCAGCGACACACCGCCTTGCTTGACGCGCGTGGCAATCAGACTGCCACCCCAGCCAGGCAGGCGATGGCTGCCGGCGCGGCGCACGCTGAGTGTCGCTTCGGGCAGCTCGGGTTTGCGGCGGATCGGAACAGAAGGAACAAAGCGCAGCACGCCGCGATAACGCGTCAACCCGCCGTGCGCCGTCGGCCATGTCGCCGGTCCGGCCGCCGGCAACTCGGCCAGCAGGCGCGCCACCAGGCTGGCTTCGGCGGCCGCCCCCAGTTGCGCGGCCAGCCACGCGCGCAGCGCATTGCTGCGGCGGGCCGGCGACAAGGCTTCCCAATTTCTCAGGTTCAGGCCCGCGTGCGACGTGAGTGCAGCAAGGTCGCTGGTGGCCAGATCGCGCAGGCATTCGGTGGCCTCTTGCGCCCACGCAGCCGTGCTGGCCAGCGCAGCCTCGGCCTGCGGGAAGGCCGCGCTCAGGGCGGGCCACACGGTCAACCGCAGACGGTTGCGGGCAAAGCGCGGGTCGGCGTTGCTGTCGTCTTCGACGTGCGGCAGCCGGTGCTGCCGCACGTAATGATCGATGGCCTCGCGCGGCAGGTCGAGCCATGGACGCGCCCACGTCAAGCCGTCACGCTCGACGCAACGCGGCATGCCCGCGAGCCCTGCCGTGCCCGCGCCGCGCAAGGCCTGGAGCAGCACGGTTTCAGCCTGGTCGCGCCGGTGGTGCGCCAGCAGCACGATGCCTGCACCCTGCGCCAGCGCCATGCTGCGCAAGGCCTTGTAGCGGGCCTGGCGCGCCCAGGCTTCGACGCTGTCGCCCTTGGCAGGCCGGGTCAGCAGGCGCTGCGCAATGAAGCGCAGCGGCCAGCCGCGACCTGTCCACTTTTCGCACAGGGCCTGGCCATGCGCCTGCCATGCGTCCGCATGTGGACTCAAGCCATGGTTGATGTGCAGCGCGACCACCGAGACGCCGTGCGCGGCGGCGACGCTGGCCGTCGCGTGGAGCAATGCGGTGGAGTCGCGGCCACCGCTGAAGGCTACCGCTACCCAACGCGCGTTCACGCCGGGGTCAACGGTCGGTGGTGTCGTTGAAGCGGCCGTAGCTTTGCAGGCGTTCGTAGCGGCGCTGCACCAGCTCCTTGGGCTTCAGGTCGCTCACCTGGCGCAGTGCGTCATTCAGCGCGCGCTTCAGGTAGGCAGCCATCTGCTTGGGATCGCGGTGCGCACCACCGACCGGCTCGCTGACGATCTTGTCGACCAGGCCCAGTGACTTCAGTCGGTGGGCGGTGATGCCCAGCGCGTCGGCCGCGTCGGACGCGCGCTCGGCGGTTTTCCACAGAATCGAGGCACAACCTTCAGGCGAGATCACCGAGTAGATCGAGTACTGCAACATCAGCAGCTGGTCGCCCACGCTGATGGCCAGCGCACCGCCCGATCCGCCCTCGCCGATGATGGTGCAGATGATGGGCACTTCGAGCTGTGCCATCTCGAAGATGTTGCGGCCGATGGCTTCGGACTGGCCGCGCTCTTCGGCACCGATGCCGGGGTAAGCGCCCGGCGTGTCGACGAAGGTGAACACCGGCAGGCCGAACTTCTCGGCCAGCTTCATCAGGCGCAGCGCCTTTCGGTAACCCTCGGGGCGCGACATGCCGAAGTTGCGCAGGCCGCGTTCCTTGGTGTCGCGGCCCTTCTGGTGGCCGATCACCATGCAGGCCTGGCCGTTGAAGCGCGCCAGCCCCCCGACCATCGACAGGTCGTCGGCGAAGTGACGATCCCCGTGCAGTTCCTGAAAGTCGGTGAAGACTTCGTTGACGTAGTCGAGCGTGTAGGGACGTTGCGGATGTCGTGAAATCTGCGTCACCTGCCAGGGCGACAGGCTGGAGTAGATGTCCTTCGTGAGCTGCACGCTCTTCTGGCTCAGGCGGTCGATCTCTTCGGAAATGTCCACCGCCGATTCGCTCTGCACGTAACGCAGTTCTTCGATCTTCGTTTCGAGCTCGGCCACCGGC
>JANNEI010000184.1:0-7308 GCA_031378565.1 Burkholderiales bacterium | reverse complement strand
GCGGATGATCTCGTGGTACGCGAAGACGTATTTCGTGCGCTCGGAACCCGGCACAGTTTGACGCGCCACTTCCGACCTCGCGCCGTCCGCGCCGATGATGGAGCGTGCGCGCACGCTGGCCGGTGTGTGCTCTGTCCTTTCACTCTTGTCGGTGCTCGAGCGCTGCCGGAAGTGCACCACGCTGATACCGTCGGCATCGCGCGTGATGCGCTCGAAGGTGCCGATGCGACGCAGCGCACCGCGGGCGGCGGCACGCTCGCGCAGCCACTCGTCGAACACCTCGCGATCGACCATGCCGACGAAGCCGTTGTCGATCGGGATGTCGACGCGTTCGTCTTTCGGCGACAGCATGCGGGCCGAGGTGGCGCGGGCGACCAGCAGTTCGTCGGGAATCTCGAAGTCCTTGATCAGCCTGGGTGGAATGGCACCGCCGCAGGGCTTGACGCGACCCGCCCGATCGAGCAGCAGCACCGAGCGGCCCTGACGCGCCAGATCGTGCGCCGCCGTGGCACCGGCGGGGCCGCCGCCGATGACGACGACATCGAAAGTGTCTTGTGCTTCCATGCGTTACCTCGCTTTCATGCCGGCCCATGCCGGGTCGACCGCCGCGGCGCGCGGCATGGCGGACGATGCCGATACGAATCCTTGACTCACCCGCGCCGCAAGCGCCGCCGAGACGACGAACAGCAGCGCCTCGAACCCGAACACCGCCGCGTAAGCCGTGCCAGGCGTGCCGATCAGCCAGTTCGCCAGATCGCTGGCCGCGGTGCCGACCAGCCCGCCCAAACCGAAGGCCACCGCCTGCGCGGCACCCCACAAACCCATGCGGGTGCCCTCGCGCGCGTGACGGCCCTCGTTGGCGAGCCGCATCATCGAAGCGATGGCCGCGATCGAGAACGCACCGTTGGCCGCGCCCAGCGCAAACACGTTCGCCTTGAACGGCCACGCCGGCCCGACGAAGCCTGCCGCGACGAGGCCGAGCAGCATCACCGCCGACAACAGGCAGCCGCCGATCTGCCACGCCCGCAGCGAGCCGAAGCGGTGCCCATCCGCACCGCGACCGGCCAGCACGGCGGTCAGCATGCCCAGCAGCACGCCGCCGTGCTGCACGCCCGACAGGCTGGTCGACTGGCCCGGCGTGAAGCCGAACACGGTGCCGGCAAACGGTTCGAGGATCAGGTCTTGCGCGCTGTAGGCGAGCATCGAGACGAAAACGAAGATCGTGAAGCATCGCGCGGCCGGCTCGTTCCAAACCTGGGCGATCGCTTCGCGGAATCTGGGCTTCGCTTCGGCGGCCACAGGCGATGCGGGCGGGGCAGACGGCACCGGCCGCAGCGGGTCGGCAGCACCCTCCAGCCCGTGCGTTGCCAGCAATGTCAACACCATCGCGAACACCGAAACGCCGGCCGTCACCGCGATCAGACGCAGCGGCGAATAGGGATCGAGCAGCTTGCCCGCGATACCGGCCGTGACCGCGAAGCCCGCGATCATCATCAGCCAGACGATGGTGGCGGCGGTGGCGCGCCGCGGCGCATCGACACGCTTGGCCAGCAACACCAGAAGCGACGTTCCGCTGGCGCTCACGCCCAGGCCGATCAGCATGAAGGCGAACAGCGCGAGCGCGATGCCGGCGACGCGGTCGCTGCCCATCCACGCGGTAGCCACCGCTGCCAGCACCCCGCCCGCCGCCAGCACGGCCATGCCGCCGACGATCCAGGGCGTGCGACGGTGGCCCATGTCGGAGCCATAGCCCATGCGCGGACGAGCAACCTGCACCAGGTAATGCAGCGCGACCAGGATGCCCGGCAACAAGGCGGGCAAGCCGAGTTCGACCACCATCACGCGGTTCAACGTCGAGGTGGTCATCACCACGATGGCACCGAGCGAGGCCTGCACCAGTCCGAGCCGCACGATCGCCAGCCAACCGAAAGTGGGCTTCATGGGGCAGCGCCTGCCGTCCGCAGGGCGAAGGCGCTGACCATCATGCCGGCCACGAACAGCGGCACGCCGAAACCGCTGTACTCGAGTGCACGCTGGCTCGGGTTTTGCAAGAAGCGATCCATCAGCACCCACTGGACGACCATCAACCCGCCGATGGCCAGGGCGTGGATCGGGCGCTGCCACTGGATCAACAGCAACACGACGGCAACTTGCGGCAGCGCCATGATCCAGCAGGCCGCGCGCGCGGCCGGCTGAACGCCCAGGCGCACCGGCAACGAGCCGACGCCCATCTGCCGGTCGCCTTCCACCGACTTGAAATCATTCAGCGTCATGATGCCGTGGGCACCTGCGCTGTACAGTGCCGCCAGCGAAAGCGATCGCCCACTTGGCATGGCCCCGCCGGCCATCACGGCGGCCCCGGTGGTCCACGCCAGGCCCTCGTAGCACAAGCCGCAAGCGGCGTTGCCCCACCAGCCATTCAGCTTGAGGCGCAGAGGCGGCGCGCTGTAGGCCCAGGCCAGCAGCAGCCCGACAACCGCGGCACCGAACCCCCAGGGCCCGAGGAAGGCGGCGACCACCAGTGACAGCCCGGTCCAGACGATGGCGATGGCGAGGCCCCAGCGGCCGGGCATGCGGCCCGAAGGAATGGGGCGTTGCGGCTCGTTGATGGCGTCGACGTGCCGGTCGAACCAGTCGTTCACCGCCTGGCTGCTCGCGCAAACCATCGGCCCGGCCAGCACGACACCGACGATGATGATCGGCCAGCGGCCTTCGGTGGGCACACCCGAGGCCACCACACCGCAACCGAACGCCCACATCGGCGGGAACCACGTGATGGGTTTGAGCAGCTCCGCCACCGCGGAAAGCGCAGGTCGTGACATGCGGTGGATGCTGCCTTTGACACAAGATAGTGTCAATCAAGACTTACACCCTGCGACCGCTCAAGCAGCCGTCGGCAAGACCGCCCCCGGGCCGCTTCGGCGACTTCCTCCTCGCCCGGCACCGGCGTCAGGTCACCGATGTTGAAACGGCGCAGCTTGACGTACAGGCTTTGCCGCGAGAGCCCCAGCATCTCGGCGGCAGACGCGCGGTTGTCGTGCGTGAGTTCGAGTGCGGCCTCGATGCAGAGCTGCTCGATCAGGTCGGTGGTGTCGCGCACGATGTCTTTCAGCGGCACCCGCCCGACGAGTTCGGTCATCTGGCCGACCGAGCGCGGCATCTCGCGGCCCGCGCCGGTGGTGGCGCGCACTTCGCTCATCAGGCGCCGGCTCACGTCCCGAATCGTGAAGCCCAGGCAAGGCTGTTCGCCTTCGGTGACGGCGACGCCGGAAATCTCGACTTCGGTCGTCGCACCGTACTCGCCGCGCATCACCGTGGCGAACAGCCTGACCGCGCCGCGCTGGCGCAGGTTGGTGATCAGCACGTTCAGATCGACGCCGGTACGGCCCAGCCATTTCTCGAGCGACTGGCCGCGCACCTGCGCTTCGGTGGCCAGCTGTGCGAGGTCGATGAAGGCGTGATTGGCGGTCAGGATCAGGCCTTCGAGATCGGTCACCACGAACGCGTCCGGGGCGCTCTCGACGAGCTTGAGCAACGCGCTGTGGCCGCTGCTTTCCTGTGCGCGGTGGGCCGCATCGACGAGCGACACCCTGACCAGCAGGTGAGAGGTTTTTTCCTGCCGAAACAGCGACGCCGACACCCGCAGTTCACCCGGACGACGCGCCAGGCGCGCCGCGACGGCTTCTGCGTGGCCGGTGGCGCGGACGCGGCCGAACATCGCGGGCACGCCGGCGTTCGGCTTTGCATCCACCTCGGCCTCAAAAGTGTCGGCCAGCAGCCATCCCTGCTTGGCGGCCTCGGGGCCGAACAGTGCGGCCGCGGCGGGGTTCGCCTCTTCGAGCTTGCCCGTCACCGCGTCCAGGATCAGCACCGCCTCGGCCGACGCCTGAAACAGCGAGCGATAGCGGGTTTCCATGTGGCGCAGGCGCCAGTAGTCGCGCTCCATCGCCTGCTGCGCGCTGATGAGGCGCTGCTGCAGCGCGGAATTGGCACGCAGGTCACGCCCGAAAACCACCGAGCGCCCGACCGCACTCGGCCGGCCCGCATGCTGTGGCAGCGCAACCGCGGAATACGACAGCGGCAGGTCCGCACCGTCCATTGCCGGGTGGTTGATGTGGCGCCAGCGCGGTGCCGCATTGGCGCGGGAGTCGCGCAGCATCGCCTCGACCTTGGGACGGCTTTCAACCGTGACTGTGTCGGCCCACGGCTTGCCGAGCCATTCGTAGTAGCCCTCTTTGAGCAGGTCTTCGCTGCCGAAGGCAAGGTCGCGGATCACGCCGTCGTCGTCGATGATCAGGGCCACATCGGCCGCTGCCGCAATCAGTTTGCCTGCCACGTCGGCACTCAGGTCGCCAAGCGATCGCGCTGGCGATTCGAACTCTCTCATGAGCGCCCCAAGGCCGCCGCTTCGCGGCGTCCGTCCCCCGAGGGGATGCCGGAAAGTGGCAAAGCCACATTTCCTTGAGAGCGCCCCAAGGCCGTCGCGTCGCGCCGTCCGTCCCCCGAGGGGATTCCGGAAAGTGGCAGAGCCACCTTTCCTTGAGAGCCCTGCTTTCCGGGTGACTGCAGCATCAGTTCCTCATGTGGATTGATCGTGACAAACTTTCGGGACGAGCGAGATTGTCAGCCTTGGGCGACATGCTGGTGAACATTGGCAGCGATCAGGCTTTCAGCCAGAAGCGGTGCTTCGCGCCCATCGACGGTCATGCCGTCGGCTCCCACCTGCCCGACAAATTCGGGGTGCAATCCGAACAATGGGCCGCCGACAATAATTGCAAGATCCTTGTTGCAACTGGCCTGCCTGAGCGCACCGATGGTCGAGGCCAGCGCCGGCAAATGGACCTCGGCACCGAGCGAAAAGCCGACCACGTCGAACCATTCCGCCCCGGCCAGCACCGCCGCGTCGGCACCGGCAACCCACGAGCCACCCGTCACGTCCCAACCCGCGCTTCGGAAAAACTCGGCCACCATCACCAGGCCAAACGTGTGTTGCTCGCCGGGGCCGGGCAACAGCAGCACGCGCCGGCCTTGCGCCGGGTGATCGACGCTGCGACCCAGCGCCGCACTCAACTCGCGCAGCACGCGCTGCAGCCGGCCGAGACCCACCGTCACATCGGTAAAGTTACACAGGTCTTCGTCCCACAACTCGCCCAGGTAGCGTGCGGTGGGTGCCAGCAGATCGAGGAAAATTCTGTCGACCGTCACACCGCGGGCGCGCAGGCCCAGAATGGTCGCGAAGGCCGCATCTTCTTCGTGCGAAAGCACCAGCTTCGCGAACTGTTTGATGTCGTCGGCGGTGATCGACTGGCCTGTTTCGCGCGTTTGCATCGGCGACTGTGCGGCGGCCCGGTGGGCCAGCATCAGCCTGGGGATGATCTCCTGCTCGATCGTGCGGGCGAGCTGCGACATTCGGGTGTCGTTGGCCGCTTCGTCGGGCCTAAATCCTGGCAGATTTCCCTCGCAGTGCGGCGGTGCAAAGTCCCTTGCATCCCCCTCCCGCACCGAACGTTCCTGCGGCAAGCTCTCCATTGAAGTCTCCTGGCGAAAACCCGATACCGACGTTGCGCTCCCGGGACGATACCCGGGGGTGCCGCCTGCGTCACGAGCCCCACGCCACAGCGCGTGAACTCGCCATCCCGGGCCTTCAAGGCCTCGAGGGACGCAACGGGTTTTTACAGGCGAGGGCATGGGTCGTCAATCGGTAGCGCCCCAACGAATCACGCGTCGGAACTTGTCCTTGCAGATGACTGAACCTTAAATATAGTGTCACGTTTGGTTTACGTCTAGCCCAATTGACATCTTAACTTCGCAGGTCTAAATTCAGGCTCAACGAAGCGCAACGCAGAAGGATGTCGATGCAAGTTGGAGGGCTGCCGGACGCGTACCGGCCTCTTTACACCGCCGAAGAGCGCTTGCGGCGCGACGCTTCGGGCTGGACTCTTGTGCAGGGCGTGCTCGCTCCGATCCAGTTCCTGGTGTTCCTGGTCAGCCTCGGGCTGGTACTGCGCTACCTCGCCACCGGCGAAGGCCACGGCGTCGCGACGCTGTCGGTCGTGGTCAAGACACTCACGCTCTACGCAATCATGATCACCGGCTGCATCTGGGAAAAGGTGGTGTTCGGCCGCTATCTGTTTGCGCCGGCGTTTTATTGGGAAGACGTGTTCAGCATGCTGGTGCTGGCGCTGCACACCGCCTACCTGGTGGTGCTGGCGACCGATGCGCTGGACGCCCGCGGCCAGATGCTGCTGGCGCTCGCCGCCTACGCAACCTACGTGATCAACGCAACGCAGTTCCTGCTGAAATTGCGCGCGGCGCGGCTCGACCACGCAAAGCAGCAATCGGCGCTGGCGGGCACGGGAATGGCGGCATGAGCGCGGTGATCCCGATCCGCAGCGCACCCTCCGAAGCTTGCAGCGACGCGTTGGCGCTGCCTGAGGTGATCAGGGAGCGCGGCCAGCGCGAGGTGTTCTGTGGCCTCACCGGGATCATCTGGCTGCACCGCAAGATTCAGGACGCGTTCTTTCTGGTGGTGGGCTCACGCACCTGCGCGCACCTGATCCAGTCGGCGGCCGGCGTGATGATCTTTGCCGAGCCACGCTTCGCCACGGCCATCATCGACGAGCGCGACCTCGCCGGCCTGGCCGACGTGAACACCGAACTCGACCGGGTGGTGACGCGGCTGCTCGAACGGCGGCCCGAAATCAAGCTGTTGTTTCTCGTCGGCTCCTGCCCGTCGGAGGTCATCAAGCTCGACCTGTCGCGCGCGGCGTCGCGCCTGTCCGGCCGGTTCTCTCCCGATGTGCGGGTCCTTAGTTACTCGGGCAGCGGCATCGAGACCACCTTCACCCAGGGTGAAGACGCCTGTCTCGCGTCCATGGTGCCAAACCTGCCGGCGCAAGCCGCTGACGCACCGGCATCGCTGATGATCGTCGGCACGTTGGCCGATGTGGTCGAAGACCAGTTCGTGCGCCTGTTCGCACAGCTGGGCGTCGGGCCGGTGCATTTCTTTCCGCCGCGCCGCGCCAATGCATTGCCTGCCGTCGGTCCGCAGACCCGCTTCCTGCTCGCACAGCCGTTTCTGGCCGACACCGCGCGCACGCTTGAGGCCCGCGGTGCCACGCGCCTGGCCGCGCCCTTTCCGCTGGGTGCCGAAGGCACGACGCTTTGGCTGCAAGCTGCCGCGACCGCCTTCGGCATCGCCGCGGACGTGTTCGAGCGGGCCACCGCGCCCGGCCGCGAGCGCGCCGGCCACGCCCTGGCGCGCCACCAGAGCCAGCTTGCCGGCAAACGGGTGTTTTTCTTTCCGGA
>JANNEI010000182.1:0-2949 GCA_031378565.1 Burkholderiales bacterium | reverse complement strand
GTGCCACGCCGAAATAGCCCGCTTCCGGGTTGATGGCGTACAGCTTGCCGTCGGCACCCGGCTTGATCCAGGCGATGTCGTCGCCAATGGTGGTGACCTTCCAGCCGTCGAGGCCGGCGGGCGGAATCAGCATCGCAAAATTGGTCTTGCCGCAGGCACTGGGGAAAGCCGCCGCCACGTGGTGCTTGGTGCCTTGGGGGCTGGTCACGCCGAGGATCAGCATGTGTTCGGCCAGCCAGCCTTGTTCGCGCCCCATCGTCGACGCGATCCGCAAGGCGAAGCACTTCTTGCCCAGCAGCGCGTTGCCGCCGTAGCCCGAACCGTAGCTCCAGATTTCGTGCGTCTCGGGGTAGTGAACGATGTATTTGGTGGCGTTACACGGCCAGGACACGTCGTTCTGGCCCGCCTCCAGCGGCGCGCCCACGCTGTGCACGCAAGGCACGAATTCGCCGTCTGTACCCAGCACGTCGAGCACCGCGCGGCCCATGCGCGTCATGATTTTCATGTTGACCGCCACGTAGGCGCTGTCGGACAACTCGATGCCGATGTGGGCGATCGGCGAGCCCAGCGGACCCATGCTGAACGGCACCACATACATCGTGCGGCCCCGCATGCAGCCCTTGAACAAGGCCTTGTCACCGGTCTGCAGCAACTGGCGCATGTCGGCCGGGGCCATCCAGTTGTTGGTCGGGCCGGCGTCTTCCTTCTGCTGGCTGCAGATGAAGGTGCGGTCCTCGACCCGCGCCACGTCGCTGGGGCTGCTGCAGGCGAGGTAGCTGTTGGGGCGCAACTCCGGGTTCAGCTTCTTGAACGTGCCGGCCGCCACGAGTTGGGCG
Organism: Burkholderiales bacterium; assembly: GCA_031378565.1. Lineage (GTDB taxonomy): Bacteria > Pseudomonadota > Gammaproteobacteria > Burkholderiales > Burkholderiaceae_C > JANYJJ01. Next base: position 2,113 of record JANNEI010000182.1, on the reverse strand, counting down.
CACAGACGGTCGTATTCGGCTGTGCTGCCGTCACACCAGTGCACATCTTTTGCCCCGGTGAGCGCGGCCATTCGAGTCACCCAGTCGATCAGGCGGGCATGGCGGACATGGGTCGGCGCGATCAAGCGCGGGCCTCCCATCGCAGTTTGGTTCATCACAAATCCAATCGTCAAAGTCAAAAAAAGCGGGATTGGGAAAAGCTCGATGCCGTGGGTCTGAACCGCCACGGCACGAGCCATTCCCAATGCCGCTGGATGACCGGATCGAGATCGGTGGATGACGGCCGGTTTCGGGGGGTGTGTCCGGGTACGAACGGCACCTTTCGAGTCGCATTGTTACGCCAGTGTAATGTCGTGGTAACCACCGGAAATCAGGGGGTCATGCGAAATCGGTATGACTTTATGCGCGGGTTTTCGAGCCTCCGTAACGGGCCGCGCAGCCAGCATCGCGGACCGCTCAACCCGTAAGATTGCGGGGCATGAAGCATCGCCGCCGCATCCTGATTCGCCTGTCCGCGGGCCTTGCCTCGGTGGCGATGCCCGGGCTGTCGCGTTCTGCGCAGCGCCGCTCTCTCGACGACCCGATGCGCCTGGCCGTGGACGACGCGCTGATGGATTCCGGGCTCGCCGTGCGGTTGCAACGCGCCTTCGGGCGCGACACCGGCGTGGCCGTGCAACTGGTTCGCGGCCCCGCCACGGCGCTGCTGGAAGCGCTGGAGCGCGGCGAACACGATGCAGCGTTGACGAATGCCCCCGGCGTCGAGGCCGCGCTGGACGCCCAAGGCCTGGTGCACGACCGGCGCTCGATTGCCGTCGCCGAATTCGTGCTGGTGGGGCCGGTGCTTCTGGCCAAGCCGCTGGCCGCGCCGCACGATGTGGCGAGGGCACTGGCCCGACTCGCTGAAGCGGGTGCCCCGTTCCTGAGCCGTGCCGATGGCTCGGGCACGCACCTGGCCGAGCAGGCGCTGTGGCGCGCCGCCAAGGTGGCACCGGCCGCCCCGTGGTACAGCCAGGCCGCGCCCGGCAACCCGGTGCTGGCGCAGGCGCAGTCACGCGCCGCCTGCACGCTGGTCGACAAGGGGGCGTGGGCGGCGAGCCGTGGCGCAGCCGGCTACGGCGTGCTGGTCGACGGCGACGCGAGGCTGGCCGTCGAGGTGCATGTGATGCGCTCGTTTCGCGTCAACCACCCCGCTGCCAAGCTGTTTGTGGCCTGGATCGTCGGCGGCCAGGGCAGGCGCACCGTGGCCGGCGTTCATGGCTACCGTGTGCCGGTGAAGTCTTGAGCGTGTCCGAGCTGGAGCGGCAGGCCGTCGGCCTGAGCCTGCAGGTGGCGCTGGCCGCCGTGCTGCTGGCGCTGCCGCTGGCCATCGCGCTGGCGTGGGCGCTGGGCCGCGGGCGCTTTCCCGGCAAGTCGATCCTGGAAGCCCTGGTCAACCTGCCGCTGGTGCTGCCGCCGGTGGTCATCGGCTATGCGCTGCTGATCAGCTTCGGCCGCCAGGGGTGGCTGGGCCGCTGGCTCAGCGAAACCTTCGGGCTGCAGTTCGTGTTCACCTTCCGCGGCGCGGTGCTGGCCGCCACGGTGATGGCGCTGCCGCTGATGGTGCGCGCCATTCGGCAGGCGCTGGAAGCGGTGGACGCCGGCCTGGAGGCCGCCGCACGCACGCTCGGGGCCAGCCGCTTGCGCGTGTTTGCCACCGTCACGCTGCCGTTGATGGCACCCGGCCTGCTGTCGGGCGCGGTGCTGGGGTTCGCGGCCTCGCTGGGCGAGTTCGGTGCCACCATCACTTTCGTGTCCAACGTGCCGGGCGAAACGCAAACCTTGCCGCTCGCCATCTACAGCGCCTTGCAGCAACCCGGTGGCGACGCCGCGGCGGCCCGCCTCGTGCTGTGGTCCGTCCTGCTGGCCATCGGCGCGCTGGGCGTGGCGCAGTGGTGCCATCGGCGCGTGCAGCGCTGGCTGGGGCAGGTCGCGTGATCGACCTCGACCTGACCGTCGCCCGCCCTGCGTTCACGGTGCAGGCGCAGATATCGCTTCCGGCGCGTGGCATCACCGCGGTCATCGGGCGCAGCGGCTCGGGCAAGTCCACCCTGCTGCACGCGATGGCCGGCCTGCT